>CAVIYT010000054.1:0-9329 GCA_963646925.1 Paludibacteraceae bacterium | reverse complement strand
CATGTGCTCCTTGCGGCACAGACGGTACGGTTTGACATCTTAGATATAGCGGCGTTCAAACAGGTACAGAAGTATCTATACTTCCTCACCGATGTTATGATGATAGGTGCGCTCGTTTCGCTGATTCATAGAAAGTTCGAGGAGGTGATGCAGAATTGATTGTTGAGACTGTCATGAATGCGCTTATCGCCATGATAAAGGCGGTGTTCGGCTGGATAAGCTTACCCGCATTCCCGGACGAGATAACCACGGTATTAGATGAGCTTTTCGGGTACTTAGAGGGTGGAATGGGCTTACTTTCCATCTTCCTTGATATCCACATGTTAAAGATTCTACTCCCCGTGCTGTTGATCGTGATTAACTTTGATGAGGCGTATAAGCTTACGATGTTCATCTTGAGAAAGATTCCGTTCCTCGGGATCAAGTAAACACAAGACCCCGCGCAAAAGCCAGTGGCGTGCGCGGGGTCTGTTCTCCGGGTGGAATTATCTGACAATATTCATTTTGTTCGGATGGATCCACGTTGGCCGGAGAACCGTTGTTTGAATTGTTTGCTCATTCAATACAATTATCTTTTTGCTCATCTTCCACCACTATCTCTCCGTGGATGGCTTCATAGTCGTTTACATACTTTTTGATTATCAATCCGGCTAACTTGCTGGCGGATCGTGAGTCGTTCGTGCATAACTGTTTGAATTTCTTGTAAGTCTCTTCCTCCATTAGCGCCTGGATTATTGGTTTTTTACTTGGCATAGTTACCTCCAGAAGTGTTATTAAAGGTTATTGACTTTTATTATCTCCTGTGCTATACTTAGGTTAGTAAAAGTTAATAACTTTTGCTCATCCAATATCATTATATCATGAACGCCTTTCCAGTAGCAACGAGAACGCTTGTTCGTAGCAGTGAGAACCGGAACCGCGTTCATGAAGTCCCCCGTTTAGGGGTCGTGTAAAAGCTGTTCTTTCCGGTCTCATTGGTAACCGGTGAAAATGTATTCTTTAAGCTGCTTAATGCAGTTCTGCCCCGTCGATGCAAACTCCGGGGTCAGCCACTTTGATAAATAAATAACAAAATGGAGGTATTCATATGATCGCACGCGTATTAGGCACGCAGTATCTTGACTACGTTTCCCGTAAATCCGGCAACCCTGTAAAGGGTCTTTCTCTGCATTGTGCATACAAAGACCAGCAGGTGGAAGGCGAAGCGGTTTCTAACTTCTTCGTCTCTGATAACCTCGGTATCTCCCTTAAGTTCCTTCCGGGGGATACTGTCGACATTTCCTTCAATCAGCGGGGCTTTATCTGTGACGTAAAGCATGTTCCCGCCAAAAACTAGCGCACTCTCTCGCAAACCTAACGCCGGGCGCCCTCTGGGCGGCGTTGATTGCCCGCCCTTCCCCGGTGATGGGTGGGCGCTTTGCGTTGCGGCGTGGTCAGTGCGTTGGGGCTGGAAAACCGTCTATCACGGTTGACAATGCCCTTCGCGCCCGCGCCCGTGGTGGTCGGAAGTTGCCGTTAGTATTACCGGCAACTTTTGTCGCAAGTCACAACAAACTCTTATTTTATCTTGGCTCAAGCCGTTGCGACATCTACTTGTCGCAAATGTCGCTGTCGCAAACTTGGTGAAATGGGCGGGAGGATGTAAAAACACTCAACGAAACAAAGCCGGGAGCAATTAACTTTCCGCTTCCCGCGGTATCCGAGTTGCACATTGAAAATCACATAAGGGGGACACAACATGGAAAAAGATTCACAATCCCGGAAATGGCAAATTACCATCAACAATCCGGATTACCACAATGTCACACATGAAACCATCAAGACGGCGGTCGGCACCATGAAATCTGTTATTTATTGGTGCATGGCTGATGAGATCGGCGATCAGGGAACGTATCACACCCATATCTTTCTTGCTGGGCGTTCTGCGATTCGGTTTTCCAGTGTTAAGAAAATTTTTCCAGCCGCGCACATTGAGATGTGCAAGGGAACCTGTCAGCAGAATATGGAATACGTTTCTAAAACTGGCAAGTGGGAAAATGATCGTAAACACGAGACCCGCGTAGATGGCACATTTGAGGAATTCGGCGAAATGCCCGTGGAACGTCAAGGAAAGAGAAACGATCTTGATGATCTCTACGACATGATAAAATCGGGAATGACCGATCATGATATCATCGCCGAGGACCCTCGTTACATGACCATGTATGAACCTATTCAGAAAACAAGACAACTTTTGATTCAAGAAAAATACCGTGATACCTTTCGCAATCTTGATGTTGCCTATATTTGGGGCGATACTGGCACAGGGAAAACGCGTAGCGTTATGGAAAAATATGGTTACTCAAACGTATTCCGTGTTACTGATTATTCTCATCCGTTTGATGCATACTCCGGCCAGGATGTAATTCTTTTTGACGAATTCCGTTCTTCGCTTCTCTTGGCCGATATGCTCAAATATCTGGACGGTTATCCGCTTGAACTTCCATGCCGGTATTTAAATAAATATGCCTGCTTTACAAAGGTTTACATAATATCTAATATCCCTCTTGCTAAACAGTATACGGTTGCGCAGGTGGATAATTACGAAACTTGGTTAGCGTTTATACGTCGTATTCATACTGTAAAGTATTTTCATGATGGTATGATTGCTACATATGATATTACATTAGATAAATCTGGTTGGCATCAGGCTTTAACTAATGAGATTCCTTTTCCAACTAATTCGTGAAAGAAGCTGTTTCGCAAATAGTTGACAGGCTCGCCGTGCTCCACCGGGAAAATTGATGTCGCACGGCTGTCAACTACCATTCCGTTATACTTCACTTTCGCGAAACGCATTGAACTTTCACGAATAGTTGGAAATCTTACCATATCATACTCTTTCACAGTCCCAATGTCAATATTCCTGCTGAATAAACTTAAAATCCTAATTGTAACAATGATAAATTATTCAACAGGATAACTACAAATATAAACAGCACCTACTCTCGAGCGGCATTCCGGTCCTTTTAAATCCCCGCTGCGCTGTAAAGAAGGTGCTGTACATGATCCAAATAAAAGATGTCTATCACAAAAATCAAAAACAATTTCATCCAGATCAAATTATTTAAATTACATTTTAATATTTAATATCAAGCCCGATAACCCGGCTAAAATCCTCTGACCATATTAATCCAGCAAATTCCTATAATACGGCCAATTCGCGTTCATCACACCGATCGTGACATTGTTCGCGGAACCCGTCTCATGGATACACTGGATCTGACCGTTGGATGTAAAGCTTAGGAACATGATTACATGCGGTGTTGAACCGGTAATGACTACAATATCGCCCGGCTTCAGATCCTGACGCTTGACCTGGCGGCCGAGAACCTTTAATCCTTCGGTGCCCTCGTATGCCAGATGCGTTCCCGTGACGGACCAGTATACCCAGTTGATCCATCCGGAGCAGTCGAGCCCCTTTAAGATACGTCCCTTGTGGTCCGGAATCGTGACGGAACCGAAATTGTTGCCGGTATAGTTCTGGGCACTCGCCTTGCCGCCCCAGTAATACGGTACCTTTCCAACAGACTGAAGCGCGTACCGGATAATATCCTTTCTCGTCTCGGAAATATCCTTCGGAAGTCTGCTCATATAAGACTCGATCTCCGTCGTGGAAAGCGGCGCTCTCGTGCCCTCCACAACGACATTCAGTCCGTATGTCTCCGTCCAGTCCTGACGGTTGATATGACTTACAAAGGAAGTCATTCTGCGGTTCCAGCCCTCCCAGCCAGTTCCATCCGCAGTGACGGATTCCGTCTCTTCCACCGTGTTTCCAGAGTCATCGACACTGTAAAGACCGGCACTCTCACTCAGTGTGCGGATCGTCGCCGTGATCTTCAGATCGATATGACCAGGACAGATCAGCGTGTGGCCTGTTGCCGCGGCATGTACTGTATAAGGATCAGAATCCTCCGCCTGTTCAACAGCAAGCCTTTCAGCATTGGTATCTGATACCGTTGTCTCTGGCTCCGTGCTCTCTTCCACGCTTTCCGCAGTTTCCGCAATGCGGTCTTCTGCCGCTGCCCTTACTTCATAGCCAAAGACATCATCCGTGTTCTCATCATTGCTTCCGACTCGGATGATCTTGACCGTCGACTCTTCTGTCGCTTCCGTTTCCGGCGCGGCGGTGGTTGTGGCCTCTGTCGCTTTTTCTGTAGCAGCCGCAGTCGTGGAAGGTTCCGTCTCCGCAGCTTTCGTGGTCGCTGCCGTAGTGTCATCTACACGGACGATCGTCGCCTTTTTCTTCGTTTCCTCGATCACGCTCTCCGCAGTTTCCGCCAGGGAATTCAGGGCACTCGTGGTGGATTCCTTCGTCTCCGCGCCTTCCGTGTGGTTGGCAACGGACGGCGGCACTGTGGTTGTCTCCACAGTCTCTGTTGTCTGGGAGGCAGAATTATCCGCAGAAGTTCCGGAAGAGGAATCCCCGCTGTAGCTCTCACCGTTTACAGAGATCGTATCTCCCGCCTGGTCGATGACCTCATCACCCGCGTCTGTCCGGATCTCCGTATCAATATTTCGTCCGGACACGAAGGTATCCTCGCCTTCCAGCTCGGAATCCCCCTCTTCTGCGGACGCGTTCGGATCCACACAGCCGTCACAGTAGTAAACGTTTCCAAGGGACGCCTGATAGGAATGGGACTTCGTCCAGAGGTCATTCACATAGGCCCGGATCGAGTCGAGATCCGTAATTCCATGATAAAACGCGTACACGCTCGCCATGGAAAGGATGTCCTGGGCGTTGGATACCGCGGATGTGACCTCACCATCCCCGTTGTAGAACGTTACTTTTACGTTTTTAAAGTGTTCCACATACCAGGAGGACGGATTGTTCTTGTCCTGGGTCTTAGAGGTCGGATTATACTGTCCGAGAACAGAGGACGCCTTGCGGCCGAAGGACGGCGCAAGCTTCGCCGGTGCGGTGTTTGCCATGTCATAAATCGCGGCAAACCATTTGGAGTCCTTCTGGATCAGCTCCTTCATCAGGATCTCCGCGTAACTGGTCTCCGATCCTTCTTCATACATGTTCGCAAAGTTCAATTTAAACGGAGCCGGTGCGTCAGGATCGATCTCCGCTGTAGTCTCCTCTGCCGCAATTTCTGCGGGATCATCAAGAATATCGACGGTTTCCGGCTCATAGATCCGCTCCGTGCTGGTCTCCGCCGGTGCGATCACCGGAATATAGGGGAACATGGCGGAAAACGCGATACAGGTGCATAAAGCCATCGCCAAAAGCGGTCTCGTGTTCTGTCTATTTATCACCCAGTGCATGCAGTCCGCCGCGATCTTTTCTACCCGCTCGCGGATCTTTTCTTTATCAAAAGGTAATTTATGAAAATCTAAATGGTCGTTCAACTTCATTTTCGAGCGTACATCTCCTGCATTATGTAAATATAACGGAGTTAGTATAACATATAGAGGAAGGAAAGTTATTTAAAACTTTCTTAATTTTGTTCATGAAAACAGGCGCAGATTGACTTTCCGCCCATTTAATACTATAATCGTAACAAGTTGGCTCGTGCGGTCGTTGGGGGGATACAGGAATGTCTCGTAAGCTTGCTTACCGGAAATTCTCTGCGTCCCTTCTGAACATTAAGAAAGTCCTGTTGTGACGAAAGACAGCATGATGCCTGTGTGACTCATAGTCTATATTACATAACGAAAAACTGGAGATGAAAATATATGTGTGGAATTATCGGATACTGCGGTCCTTTAGACGCGCAGACAGTACTGCTTAACGGTCTCACCCAGCTCGAGTACCGCGGTTACGACAGTGCCGGAATCGCCCTTTTCGATGAAAAGTCAAAGATCCATTTTATCAAAAAAGTCGGAAAAGTTGCTGCCCTGCGCAAGGTGTGCGAGGAAGATCCCATCGTATCCCACTGCGGAATCGGCCACACCCGCTGGGCGACCCACGGCGGCGTGACAAGTGAAAACGCCCATCCCCATGTGGCAGGAAAGGTGACGATGATCCATAACGGCATTATCGAAAACTACCATGCCCTGACCGCGAAATACCATCTGGAAGGAAAACTCCACTCTCAGACGGATACCGAAGTTGCCGCAGCGACCTTAAACGAGATCTACAACGGCGATCCGATCCCGTCGATCCGTGAATTTTTAAACCAGCTGGAAGGTTCTTACGCCTTCTGCATCATGTTTGAGGACCGCCCAGGTGAAGTTTATGCAGTGAGAAACGTAAGCCCGCTTGTAGCGGCCTATACGGCTTCAGGTGCCATGATCGCCTCCGACCTGACTGCCATTCTCCCATACTCAAAGAAATACTTTGTCGTTCCGGAAGGAAAGATCGTCCAGCTCACTGCCTACCACGCAAGCCTCTATGAGCTTGACGGCACAAAGATCGAGCCGGAGATCCTTGAGGCATCCTGGAATACGGACGCGGCCATGAAGAACGGTTTTCCGCATTTCATGATGAAAGAGATCCATGAGCAGCCGGAAGTATTAAAGAAGACGATCCTTCCGAGACTTTCTAAAGGTCTTCCGGATCTATCCGATGAGGGGATCCCGGATGAACTCTTAAAACGGATCACGAATATCCGCGTTATCGCCTGCGGAACCGCCATGCATGCCGGTATGGTGGCAAGAGCCCTGATTGAGCCGCGCCTTAGGATCCCGGTGACGGTGTCCATCGCCTCCGAGTTCCGCTATGAGGAGCCGCTGATCGATGATTCCACTCTCACCATCGTGATCTCCCAGTCCGGCGAGACCATCGATACCCTGGCGGCGCTCCGCCTCGCAAGAGAATGCGGTTCCACCGTGATCTCCGTCGTAAACGTAAAGGGATCCACCATCGCCCGCGAGAGCGATTACGTGATCTACACCCATGGAGGCCCTGAGATCGCCGTGGCGAGCACGAAGGCCTACACGGTACAGATCGCTGCCCTCTATCTCCTCTTCTGCCGTATGGCCCTTGTACGCGGCGTATACACGGAAGAACACGCGGAGCAGTTCATGAGCGATCTCTTAAACTGCGCTTCCTCCATGGAGACCATGATCCGCGAGGAAAATACGATCAATGAGATCGTCACCCACATCGTGAATTACCCGGACGTATTCTTTATCGGCCGCGGAATGGACTACGCGTTCTCCTTAGAAGGCGCGTTAAAGTTAAAGGAGATCTCCTACATTCACGCGGAGGCTTACGCAGCCGGTGAGTTAAAGCACGGAACCATCGCCCTGATCACAGACCACGTTCCGGTGATCGCCATTGCGACCCAGAAACACATCTTCGCGAAGACGATCTCCAATATCCGTGAGGTAAAAGCGAGAGGCGCCTATGTGGTACTCCTTGTAACGGAAGGCACCGCTGTGGACGAGGGAATCGCCGATGTGATCATCCGGATCCCGAAGGAAGACGACAAGTTCACCGTATTCCCGATCGCCGTCGTCCTGCAGCTCATCGCCTACTACGCTTCCGTCCAGAAAGGCCTTGATGTAGACCAGCCGAGAAACCTGGCGAAATCTGTGACGGTGGAATAAATACAGAAAAATAAGATCAGGACATTCATGATACAATAAACAAAGAACCGGCCTGAGCAGAGGAATTTCTACTTAAAGCCGGTTCTTTTTTCGTATAATAAAAAGCTCCATTGAAAAGGATGATAATCTTAACTTATTTTCTGCATCTTAACTTAAAAAGAGTTATAATACAAAAATAAGTTAAGATCGATCAAAATCATCTAATCGCGCTTTCTGCACAGCCGGGCTCTTCTCTATGTGTTTCATGAGCTACAGCACATTTATCCGAAATATTCTATATTGATTTGCATAATATAATTATGTTAACTATCGACAACAAATATACATAATCGTTCCTATTCGCTTAATATAAAACAGGCAGGAAACAGATTTGATTCTGCTTCCTGCCCTGCTTTAATATCATTTACTTCTTATACGCTTTCTTGATCTCCGCAAAATCTTCGATCATCTTCACAACTCCGTCATAGCCGATCTTGCTACTGTTCAAGCAGAGGTCATAGCTCTTGGAGTCGCCCCAGCGCTTGCTGGAATAATAGTTATAGTAGCTGGAACGCTTCTTATCGGTCTTGATCATGAGATCCTTTGCCTGGGACTCGGAGATCTTATGGCGTTCCATCAAGGTCTTGATTTTTACATCCTCATCAGCGGTAATAAATACGGAAACCACGTTCGGATAATCCGCCAGCGCGTAGTCGGCGCAGCGTCCGATGATTACGCAGGATTCCTTATCCGCGAGGTTTTTGATCGTATCAAACTGCGCAAGGAAGATCTTGTGGTTGATCGGCATATCCATGTAAGCGGAGTTCGTATATCCCAGGGAATATGTATCCATCACCAGGGAATATAAGAAACTGCTCGTCGGTTTCTCGTCGTGGGTCTCAAACAGCTCTTTGCAGAGACCGCTCTCTTTTGCAGCCAGATTCAGGAGCTCCTTGTCATAACATTTTACACCGAGCTTTTCCGCTAACGCCTGCCCGATATGTCTTCCTCCGCTTCCGCATTCTCTTCCGATCGTAATAATAAGGTTATCACTCATATGCCACAGCTCCTTTCTGTCATCAAGCTTTCTGATACCTATATTATATAAAAATTATGGACAATTTGCAAGAGTTATTCCATAAATTTCAGAATTTTTGTATCAGTATATGCATAAAGCAGAATACCATAAATATCGAAAGAGAAATGACTTAAACTTCTAAAAAAACATAGGCTGGATTCCAATGGAGAATATCATATCAGCAAAAAAATCCGACAGGAGAACTCTCCTGCCGGTGAAAATTGGCTTATTATTTGTGATTGGAATCACTATAAAAATATATAATGTTTATTCCGTATGTCTTTTTATTTTGCAAGCTTCCTCAAAAGCTCCTCAAAATACTCCGGCAGCGGCGCCGAAAACTCCATGTACTCCCCTGTCCGCGGATGAACGAATCCTAAAATTCCCGCATGCAGCGTCTGTCCCTGAAACTTAAACGGGCATTTCGCCGGACCGTAAACGGCATCTCCCAAAAGCGGATGTCCGATGCTCGCCATATGGACGCGGATCTGGTGGGTCCTTCCGGTCTCCAGGCGGCACTCGATGTGGGTGAAATCCTTAAACCGCGCGAGAACCCGGTAATGGGTCACCGCGGATTTTCCGTTATTGTAATTGATCGCCATCTTTTTCCTGTCTTTCGGACTTCTTCCAATAGGCGCGTCAATGACGCCCTCGTCATCCTTTAAGACTCCGTGGACGATGGCCTGGTAGCGGCGGGTGATGGAGTGTTCCTTTAACTGCTCCGCGATGGAAT
>CAVIYT010000053.1:0-6353 GCA_963646925.1 Paludibacteraceae bacterium | reverse complement strand
GAAGGTTGCTGATGCTATGATGGCTCAGGGTATCGCTTGGTAGTTTGAAGCGAAACGGAGTTATAAATGTCCGCAATTTGGGGAAATTGCAAAAGGACATTAGGTTCTGAATATTGGGGATGCTGCGGGGAGAGTGTGCCCGGCAGCATCCCTTGTATTAGTTCTATAAATTTTTAAATATCGCATTTTAAGGAAGTAAGGAAGGAAGTAGAAAGATGGCATTTACAGTATTTTACACAGTCCAGATCAGTGACGTGGCTACAAAGATTTTTGAAGCAGCAGGCGGAAAGACAGTTGTTACACAGCACTTCTTTGATGAAGCTGGTTACATTGAAGAGTTAAAGGCACTTCAGCCGGAGGCTATTATGTGCCGTACAGAGCCGATCACAGCAGCTATGATGGATGCTGCAGGCCCGAACCTCAAAGTTATCGGTAAGCAGGGCGCAGGTCTTGACAACATCGATATCGCAGCAGCAACAGAGAGAAAGATCCGCGTTGTATATGCTCCAGGTCAGAATGCTCAGTCCGTTGCAGAGCAGGCTGCATTCTTAATGCTTGCTTGCGCACGCCGTTACAACTATGTTGACAGACAGTTCCGTTCTGGTAACTACAAAGTTCGTTTCGGTCTGAAAAACACATATGAATTAAACGGAAAGACGCTTGGTCTTGTTGGCTGTGGCAGAATCGGCCGTATGCTTGCTACAATCGCTAAGTACGGTTTCGGTATGAATGTTATCGGATACGATCCGTTCTTAAAGCAGGAGCAGGTTGGCGAGCTGATTTCCCTTGTTCCGGAGCAGGATGATGTATTTAAGCAGGCTGATTTCGTAAGCCTTCATACTCCGCTTACTCCAGAGACAGAGCACAGCATCGGCATGAGACAGTTCAAGCTGATGAAGCCAACAGCTTCCCTCATCAATGCGAGCCGTGGTGAAGTTGTTAACGAGGCAGAGCTCATCGAGGCTATGCAGAACAACGTTATCAACTGCGCAGGTCTTGACGTAACAGAGAAAGAGCCGCTTCCGCTTGACAGTCCGCTCTACACTCTTGACAATGTTATCCTTACACCACATACAGCAGCTACAACAGAGCAGTCCGTAATCCGCTGCTGTGAGACAGTTGCAAATGACATCACTGCTGTTGTTAACGGCCAGGATGCTAAATTCGCAGCAAATAAGTTCTAATTATTCAGTCTGAAGGAATTGGAACCTGGTGACCGACCGTCGCCGGGTTCCTTTTGTTTTTTTACGATTTTAAATTACAGGAGGAAAGAATAAAATGAGCAAGATCACGGAGTCAGCAAAGGCTTTAATGCCAAAATTATCTGAGATCAGAAGAGATTTCCACATGCATCCGGAGGTTTCCCAGCATGAGGAGAGAACTGGAAAGAAGGTTGCAGAGTATCTGAAAGTGATGGGATGTGATGAGGTCCATGAGAACGTCGGTGGATACGGTGTGATCGGTGTGATCAAAGGAAAGAAGCCGGGCAAGGTCGTAGCGCTCCGTGCGGATATGGACGCATTACAAATCCAGGAGATGAACGAGGTTCCGTACAAGTCCCAGAACGACGGCGTTATGCATGCCTGCGGACATGACAACCATATGACAGGTCTTCTCGGCGCTGCAATGCTTCTCTGCGAGAGAAGAGACGAGATCGCCGGAATTGTTAAGCTGATCTTCCAGCCGGCAGAGGAGATGTCTCCGGTTGGCGGTTCCAGAGGAATGCTTCACTCCGGATATATGGATGATGTGGAGGCTGTATTTGGTCTTCATGTATGGCCGGATCTTCCGCATGGTAAGATCGGTGTGAAGGCAGGTCCGTTAATGGCTGCGACAGACCACTTTACGATTAATATCCACGGTAAGACTGCCCACGGCGCAAAGCCGAATCAGGGTATCGACGCTGTTGTTCTCGGCTCCCAGTTCGTTATGGCTGCACAGACTATCGTCAGCAGAAAGGTTGATCCGCTTGATAATGCCGTTGTTACCTTCGGTATCTTCAACGCAGGTACAAGATACAACATTATCGCCGGTGACTGCACACTGGACGGAACTGTTCGTACATTAAACGAGGATACCCGTGCGATGATCGAGGATACTATGAGAAAGACTCTCGACGGTCTCTGCTTACAGTCCGGCGCAACCGCTGAGATCAACTATGGTCACGGCTATCCGGCCCTTGTAAACCATGAGGAGGACGCAGAGCTGATCCGCAATACAGCTCTTGAGTTATTCGGCAAGGACGATGTTGTTGACGTGAAGCTTCCGGCAATGCCGGCTGAGGACTTCTCCTTCTATCTGAAAGAGAAGAAAGGTGCATTCGTATGGCTCGGTACCGCAAAACCGGATCAGGACCCGGTATGGCCGTTACACAACAGCCGTTTCGATGTGGATGAGGATATCCTCTGGAGAGGTTCTTCCCTGTTAGCGCAGACTGCGATCGATTATTTAAATAAATAATGGATGATCTTGGGGCGGCGGTTGGAGCGAAACTCCGGCTGGCCGCCCTGGTTTGATTAATAGGAAAATTTGATGGAAATTGTCGCAAACGACCGCGTTCGATGCGAGAATATGCCAAGGCACATTCTTTTATGGAGGAAAACAGTATGACGACAGGAAACGCGATCCTTATAGTCGCGATTGTGACGGGGCTTGGGCTTATCGGGGCGATCCTTTTTGTGATATTTAAGGTTCGGCAGATTTCAAGGGAATTTTTTGGTACCCCGAATCTGGTGGAAGGCCTGAAGCGCCAGGAGGCGCTGGAGGACGACACCCCGAAGTCGGTGTCTGGAATGACGAGAGTGGAGCTTCCGCGGATCGAGAAGGACTTTCCGGAGTTTCACTGGCCGGAGTGGAAGCAGAGATGTGAGAATCAGTTAAAGGGCTATCTGGAGACGCTGGAACACCGGGATCTTTCCTATCTTGGAAAGGCATCCGCGGCTTTAAAGGACCAGGCACGGATAAAGATCGAGGAGATGGAAGAGCAAGAGATCCGGGAAGAGTTCGACGCGATCCATGTTCATCAGACGGAGATCTCCAGATACGACAAGGATCCAGGAAAATGCCGGATCCGGGTTCAGTCTTCGGTGGAGTACCTGCATACGTTAAAGACACCGGATAAAAAGAAAAATGTGGAGTGGGAAAAGGAACAGCACCGGTTTAACATGGAGCTGGTCTATATCCAGAATATCACAAAGATCCGGGCGGGAGAGACTGCCATCGGCGTCAGCTGCCCGCACTGCGGTGCCCCGATCGCAGGCTTAGGTGATCGCGTCTGCCCGTACTGCGGCGGCGCTGTGGAGCCGGTGAATGTGCGGGTGTGGGAACTGCATAGGATCGAGGAAGTGTAGAAGAAAAAAGAGTCATGCGGGAGTATGCTGCGGGCATAAAAAAGACCCAGGAAACAGATTCCTGAGTCTTTTTAAGTGCCAAAATTAATTACTTCGCCTTTGCAGTTTCACGCTTTTTGATCTCCGGTAAGATCAGGCCGAGTGCTGTGAGCACGATCGGTGTGACTACGTTTAATGCTGTGGAAGCAATATCGCCTTCCACATACATTCCGAGGAGACAGCAAGCTGCAGTTACGAAGAAGCACCAGCTGCCAGCAACAAGTCCGATGGTCTTGCTCTTTGTAAACTGGTATTCCGGGTTGAACTTATCGATGGATTTTTTGAGGGCGATGTAGCCTGCAAATACCCATAAGTAACGAAGCGGCATAGTTACAGAGTTCAGTTTGTTTAACTGAGTCAGAACAGCTGCTGCGCCCGGTACGAAGGACTGGATCAGGATGATACTTCCGGATAAGCAGATAACCATCTTGATACCGTTGATGTATGCGCCGTGCTCGTTCTTCTTTAAGAGACCGGACGGGATGAATTGTCTTGCATCCTCGTTGTCAAGAAGCATACGAAGCGGAGCGTCGATACTTAATACAAGTGTGGAGAACTGACCGATGGCGTTGCATGCTGCGTAGATAACGAGCAGGAGGTTGCCAACATGGTAGTACTCACCGAGCTTCTGGAAGGACCAGTAAGCGCCGTTGGAAACATAGGACTTGAAGCTGTCCTGGCTCTCATTGATGACAGTCGGATCGAACATCATGCCCATTGCGATACTTCCGAGGATCGCGCAGACCATGACCATAACAGCTAACATGATCATACCCTTCGGGAATCCCTTGGATGGATCTTTAACCTTATTTACATAAGGGGAGATCTTCTCGCATCCGCCGACAGCGAATACAAGGATGGAGAGGGATGTGAAGTAGTTCACGTTGAACTGCGGGATCAGGCCTTTGATGCTGTAATCAGCAGAAACGAAACCGCCGTTCGGGTTGATCGTCGGAGCTGCGAACATCATTAAGATGAACAGGAGAGACATTACGAACATACTTGTACCAGCGATGGTCGCTAACTTCTTTAACGGGTTTAAGCCGCGGCTTGCAACCCAGCAGAAGAACAGGAACACAGCGAGTGTTGCCATCTGTACAGCGATCGTCGGGAATGTGTCGTAAGTGGAACCGTTCTGGAATACCATCCAGCTTAATGCCTTTAATCCGCCGCTGCCTTTACTTGCGATGTAAGTTACATGGCAAGCCCAGTAAGTCCAGCCTGCGTAATAAGCGCATTTCGGGCCAATTGTTTCGTGGATCCAGGAGCTTACGCCACCGCCGGACTGTTTGAAGGCGGAGCCGAGCTCACCTACCATCAGGGCATACGGCACGAAATAGAGGGCGAACATCAGAACCCAGCTGAAGATTACCTGTACTCCGTTGAAGTAAACGAAGCCATTCAGCACGTTTCCGAATCCCCAAACCGTGGAGAATGCCATGAAGGCCAGGGTGTACCAGTCGATTTTCTTGGTGTTTTCCATAAGAGACCTTCCTTTGATATAAAATTGTATTTGTCCGCGTGACGCGAACTTGTTTAGTATAACATATAATTATGGAAATATGAACAATTTATTATAAGAAAAAAATTGGAAATCAATTAAGAAAATTTGGTAAATTGTAATAAAATTAAAGGAAAATGACCATGCTGGGAAGATTTTCTAAAGGAAAATGAAGAATCAGAGAAAAATCGTAGAAAATGGAGAAATTCGGCAATGGGGCGGGGATATGCGTGAGGAACAAATGTCTTTGTAAAACGGACAAATGTGACGGAGGTCACAGAAAAGAGCGGAATTTTCGAAAAAAACGGCGGTAATATCGGGGATGAGGAATCTGGGAAAAACACGCCTAATTAAAATAGGAAAACAGGGAAAAAACGAAATAAAAAAATTGTCTTATTTAACAAGAAGTTCCGATAGAACTTCCTGTTAAACAAAATATACGGACAAAATGTATTATTTAATATTTAAGCTTCCGCTTTCCACAGTTCGTGAAGATTGCAGTGTTCATAAACTGCAACAAGCTTTTCACCATCTGCCAGGAAGAACTCCGCTTCCGGCTTATTTTCGTGGGTGAGAGTGCGGCAGTGAGTATCGAGATTTGTTTCGATCAGGATCCACTGGATATAATGTTTTTCCATCATCGGATGTTCCATGGAGCCGACTTTTACGGAGACTTTGTTTCCGTTTACTTCAAACGCCGGAACATGTTTCTCATGGGCACCATCAGAAGTACCTGGGATCAGTTCAGTCATCTTCTCGCCGCAACAGACAACCGGGACACTGGAATCGTTCATTTTTGTGATAATGTTTTTGCAGTGATTGCAGATATAGAATTTAACGCTCATAGGGAACCTCCTTGTTATTTATAAGATGATAATAGTAACTATTACTAATATAATAGCATAAGATCGTCACAATAGCAAGCAGATTTTAAGTTTTTTTGGTAAACTTAGTCGGTAATGTCATGTTTATGGGATACAGGAATGAACACGATTTACTTTTCGTTAAAGATCAAGGGGGGACTTTTCGAAAAATGGGGGAGCTGCAGTGCAGCAGGTGAAAGAAGAATACCTTGAGAGAAGGTACACACAGAAAAAGAGGACACCACACATGATATGCGGTGTCCTCTGAGGTTTATCAGTTTATGAAGCGAGACCAGTCAGGTTATCAGATCTGCGGGCCAGCAGCAACGAGCGCCTTACCAGCTTCGTTGCTCTCGTATTTCGCGAAGTTCTTGATGAATCTGCTGGAGAGGTCTTTTGCTTTCTCTTCCCAGTCAGCTACGTTTGCGTATGTATCGCGCGGGTCGAGGATCTTGGAGTCAACGCCCGGAAGCTCGGTCGGAACTTCGAAGTTGAAGTACGGGATCTTCTTTGTCGGAGCGTTTAAGATATCGCCGTTTAAGATCGCATCGATGATTCCACGGGTATCTTTGATGGAGATACGTTTTCCAGTTCCGTTCC
>CAVIYT010000052.1:0-4202 GCA_963646925.1 Paludibacteraceae bacterium | reverse complement strand
TGGACTTCGTAAAGGACGGAACCATCGACCGCATCGAGGCCAGCGGTATCCGCGGTGAGCTCGGTGACGCGGTTCTTGACGGACTGATGGAGAAACCAGTCATCTTAAGAACCCACGGTTCCAGACCGAGAGCCATCGAGGCGGGCGAGCTTCAGATCGATGTGGCATTCATCGGCGCCTCCGCGGCGGATGAGTACGGCAACGCCACCGGTCAGATCGGACCGAACGCCTGCGGTTCCCTTGGATATTCCTTCGTGGATGCCATGAACGCGGGTAAAGTTGTTGTTATTACTGACTACCTTGTAGATTATCCGTGCTGTCCGGCAAGTATCTCCCAGCAGTACGTGGATTATGTCGTAAAAGTTGACCGCATCGGCGATCCGGATAAGATCGGAAAAGGCGCGGCCCGCATGACAAAGAACCCGAGAGACCTTCTGATCGCGGAGCGCGCGGCGGATGTCATGGCGGCTTCCAGAATGTTCAAGGAGAACTTCTCCTTCCAGACAGGTGCCGGTGCCATCAGCATCGCCTGCACGAACTATCTGGCAGACCGCATGGAGGAGAAGGGCGTGAAGGCAAGTTTCGCCCTCGGCGGCATGACTGCGGCCATCGTTGACATGTACAAGAAGGGACTCGTGAGAGTCTTAGAGTGTAGCCAGTCTTTCGACGCGGTTGCGGCGCGAGCCATCGCTGAGGAGCCGGGAATCGTGGAGATCGACAATGCGGTCTACTCCAACCCGTTCACGAAGGGTTCCATGCTGGATAAGTTAAACTTCGGTGTCCTTGCGGCGCTGGAGGTCGACACAGACTTCAATGTCAATATCCTGACTGGATCTTCCGGAGAGATGATGGGCGGCCTCGGCGGCGGACCTGATGTTGCTGCCGGATCCGATATCTCCATCGTTTGCCTCCCGGTCGTCCGCGGAAGAACTCCTTCCATCACAAAGAAAGTCTTCACCTGCTGTACTCCTGGCGAGACCGTAGCCGCTGTTGTAACAGAGGCCGGAATCGCGCTGAACCCGAAACATAAATATTATGCGGAGTTGAAGGAAGACTTGGAGAACGCGAACTTAAAGCTTGTGAGCATCGAGTACCTGCAGCAGCTCGCGGAGTCTTTAACGGGCGTTCCGAAGCCGATCGAGACGACGGACCGTGTCGTATGCATCGTGGAATACCGCGACGGCACCGTGGTAGATGTGATCAAGGAGATTAAGAAGTAAAAAACAGGGTAACTGTTCAGTAGGTCTGCGCACTTGCTGCGCTGACCGTAAGAAAGTATAGGCTGGAAGGCAAAAATCCCATCGGCGTAGCCGATTTGGAATGGATTTTTGCTCGTAACTATGAAGGTACTGAATAGTTACGAAACAGGCTGTACATCCCAGACAGTTCCTGTTGACGAGATTTGTTACCCTCATGATATCTTTATACCCCATAAAAACACCCGCTGGCACAGTCATCCAGAGATTGGAGACAGATGCTGGCGGGTGTTTTTATGTAATCGGAAATTCCGAGGAATTCCCGATTACACAAAAAGGCACATTCCTTTTGTGCATTTTAAATTTGCTCTCAAAGTTTAAATGTGGTACGATAAGGAAAACAGTTTTTTCAGTATATACCGGAATGGTGGCCTGGAAAAATCGAAGATTTTATGAAAAAGACATGAGGAACATACAGTTATGCATATATATTTTGCCCCGTTGGAGGGGATCACGACATATCCGTACAGGAATCTTCACCACAAGTATTTCGGTGGTGTGGAAAAATATTTTACGCCGTTTCTGGCACCGGGACCGGAGCAGGGGATGAGTGTGAAGGAGATGCGGGATGTGCTGCCGGAGAATAATGCGGGCGTGCCGGTGGTGCCGCAGATTTTGACGAACCGGGTGGGAGACTTTTTGCTGGCGGCAAAGAAACTTGCGGAGATGGGATATCAGGAGATCAACCTGAATCTTGGCTGTCCGTCGGGGACGGTCACTGCGAAGAAAAAAGGATCTGGATTTCTGCTTTACCCGGACGACCTGGACCGTTTTTTTGATGAGGTGTTCGCGGACGCTTCGGTGAGAAATGAGGAGTTCAAAGTCTCCGTCAAGACCCGGATCGGGAAAAACGAGGTGGAAGAGTGGCCGGAGATCATGGCGGTCTATAACCGGTATCCGATCAGTGAGCTGACGGTACATCCGCGGATCCAGAAGGAATTTTATAAGGGCGTTCCGCATCTTGATGTGTTTGCGGATATCTTGAAGGAGAGCCGGAATCCGCTGGTGTACAATGGGGATCTGTTTACGGTGGAACATATGAAGAAATTCCGGGAGGAGTTTCCGGCGGTGGAGACAGTGATGATCGGGCGGGGATTGATAAGAAATCCGGCGCTGGCGGAGCTGATCCAGAAAGAAGCGGATGTGAAAGGTGCTCATGGCTGTGCGGAATCAGAACCCGGAAATAAAGAGACATCATTGAAACAGGCGGGGGAAACCGTGCTGGATTCCAGAAACACAGGCAAAAATATCATGCCTAGGATCCGTGCCTTCCACGACGAGATCTTTAAATACTACCGCGAGACCATGTCCGGCGACAGAAATCTTCTGTTCCGCATGAAAGACCTCTGGACCTACATGTTAGCCGAGGTCCCGGACAGCGAAAAACTCGCCAAAAAGATCCGCAAATCCCAGCATGTGCCGGAGTATCTGGAGGCGGTGGATGAGGCTTTTGCGGGATGGGAGCGGACGTTTTAGATGATCGATGGAAGGAGGTAGTTCATATGGATGATATTAAGGTGATTCTTGGAAATATTGGGTATGAAGAGAAGCGAATGAGCGATGGTCTGGCGTTGTATCTGGTTTTACAGGGAAAGCTTCATGTGGAGATCAATGGACTATTATCCTGCTTTGAGAAGGACAGTTGCTTTTGCGTGAATGCGGGGGACATATGCGGATTTCAGGGGGAGGAAGCGAATGTAACGATTGGAATTATAATGGGAAGTATCTTTCTGAATGAGCAGGCCCCAGAGTTAACAAAATATCTTTTTTATTGTGATGACACGCTGGGGGAGGTATATACACTTTTAAAGAAAGGAATCGCGGATACCGCGTTTGCGTATCTGAGCCAGGAAGAGAACAGCAGATTCCTTTTTCAGTCATTTTTGTTTAAGACACTCAGCAACCTGCTCCAATACTTTAAAAAGGGAAATCGATCTGAAACGATAAAACAAACGGTTCACAATGAACGCCTGCTTTCGGTTTTGGCATATATCAATCAGAATTACAAAAATAAGATCACTTTAAAAGAACTGGCAAAACAGGAATATATGTCGGAACAGTACTTATCCCGTCTGTTTTTTAAACAGATGGGAATGAATCTCACAGAATATTTAATGAGACTGAGACTGGAAAATGCGGAAAAAGAACTGCTCTACACCGATAAAAAGATTACCAGTATCGCGTATGGCAGCGGATTTTCCAGTGCGAAATCATTCAGCGAACAGTTTAAGCGGCAGTACGGAATGTTGCCCAGAGAATACAGAAAATTGAATGGACATGTATCCGTTGTAAAAGAGGACGGATTTAAAGACATGGAGCTGCAGATGGGAGAATCGCTGGCAGTCCTGGAGCGTTACCTGAATCCCAATAACCAGATAATAGAAAGCCATAATGCGGTGGAAGCTGATATTGACATGAACCATATGTCAGAAAACTTTCTCGGTGAATGTATAAGGATTCTGAACGTAGGAGAAATGAGCAGGATTCTCAGATGGGACGTGAGGCAGCAGATACAGGAAGCAAGCAGAAAAATAAAGTTCCAGTATGTCTATTTCTACCATTTCTTTTCCAGAAGTACAGATCTTGGCGGAACATTTCCCATCTTTCGTATGACAGACCATATCGAAGTTTTTCACTTGTTCCGTATGCTGAATCTGATTCCCTTTTTTAGGTTTGAGATCAGTGAGATACTCCAGACATCGGATAGCTTAAGTGAAAGTTTAAATAAGTTGACGGCGTTGCTGATGGATATCAGGCATGAATATGATGACAGGGGATTTGAAGAATGGAAGTTTGAAATCGTCGGATCCACAGAAGAACTGGCAATGTATTATGACAGGATCTGTGAGGCGATCAATAAAGCCGTCCGTGGAGCAGGAATAGGGGTTTATCTGAGCATAAATGGAAAATGGAGACTGCAGGTGGCGAATTTGAAAGCGTTTATCC
>CAVIYT010000051.1:0-10057 GCA_963646925.1 Paludibacteraceae bacterium | reverse complement strand
GCTCCTCCACGAACTCGCCGTAGCAGTTATCTACCATACAGATCACATCCGGCTTGATGGATTTGATGAAGGAGATCAGCTCGCCGATTCTCTTTACGGATAAGGTCGGTCTTGTGGCATATCCCTTGGAGCGCTGGATCTCGATGAGTTTTGTGCGCTCGTTGATGGCCTTTTTGATATTTTCAAAGTCGAAATCACCGTTCGGAAGAAGATCGACCTGGCTGTAGGTGATGCCGAATTCCTTTAAGGAACCGATGGAATCACGGATTCCGATCACTTCCTCCAGAGTATCATACGGTTTTCCAACCGGAGAAAGGATCTCATCGCCCGGGCGGAGGTTTCCGGAAAGGGCAATCGTCAGTGCGTGGGTTCCGGAGATCAGTTGCGGGCGCACAAGAGCGTCCTCGCCGTGGAATGCCTTCGCGTAAACCTCCTCTAAGGTGTCACGTCCAAGGTCATTGTAGCCGTATCCTGTGGTTCCGGCGAAATGGATATCGCTGACTCTCGCCTCCTGCATGGCTTTGATGACCTTCAGCTGGTTGTATTCCGCGGTCTTATCGATCACCTCAAAACGGTCATGAAGGCTCTTTTCGATCTCTCTTCCGTAATTTAAAACTTTTTCGGAGATTCCGAGTTCTCCGTACATCTTTGTAAGTTCCATGATTTCTCCTTTTTTCTAGTTATGGCAATAATTAACTTTTCAAAAATATTGGAAAATCTGTGCATAATACTTATCTGGTACTGTCGTAATCTAATATGCGAATTATGACAGTATCTGAGCACCATAACAAGTACACAGCATTTTTCAATTTTTACTCCGTCACAATACTTCTCTTATGCAGATCCTCAAGCATCCACGTAAGGATCTTTTCTCTATCAAAATCAAAGTTCCCCTGGTCCACCCAGGTGACTTCTTTTTCTCTCTTAAACCAGGTGAGCTGCCGCTTCGCGAAATGTCTGGTGTCACGCTTGATGATGTAGACCGCCTCGTCTAATGAAATCGTTCCGTCTAAGGCATCCAGGATTTCTTTATATCCCAGCCCCTGCATGGACACCATGTCTCTCGTACAGCCCATCTCCTTTAATTTTTCCACTTCCGCCAGAAGACCGGCCTTCATCATGAGATCCACCCGGAGATCGATCCTCTGGTACAGGCGTTCCCGGTCCATATTTAACACATAGTAAGCGAAATTATAAGGCGATTCTTTCTGGCGCTCCGCCTCGTTGTGGTCCGAGATCTTTGTCCCGGTCTTCTTATAAAATTCCAGGGCACGGATCACACGCTTTACATTGTTTTCATGGATCGCCGCCGCAGATTCCGGATCAACTTCTCTTAGCATCTCGTGCAGGCAGGACGCGCCCTTTTCTGCCGCCAGGCGCTCCAATTCTTCCCGGTATCCCATATCGCTGTCATTTTCCGTAAAGTCGATATCGTTTACCAGGGCCTGGATATAGAACCCGGTACCGCCCGCGATGATCGGGATATGTCCCGCCGCGTAGATCTCCTCCATGGCCTGTTTTGCCAGTTTCTGGAAAACGACCACATTAAATTCGTCCCATGGGTCCAGAACATCGATCAGGTGATGGCGGACGCCGTCCATCTCCTCTTTCGTCACCTTCGCGGAGCCGATATCCATATGACGGTACACCTGCATAGAGTCGGCGCTGATGATCTCGCCGCCGATCTTTTTCGCAAGTTCCACCGACAGAGCGGTCTTTCCGGACGCCGTTGGCCCGGTGATTATGATCAAAGGTTTTTTCATCATACGATCCTCTTGAATTTCTTTTCCATCTCATATTTGCTGATCGCCACGATCGTTGGTCTTCCGTGGGGACAGTTATATGGATTCTCCAGTTTTAACAGTTCATCGATGAGCTTGTCCGCCTCCGCGAAGGACAGCTCGTTGTTTCCCTTGACCGCCGCCTTGCAGGACATGGTTGCGATCCGGTCGTAGATGGATTCCACACTCTTTCCCATGCTGTCGTCGGAGAGACCGTCGATGAGTTCCATCAGAAGGTCTTTCTTTGCCAGGGAGAACAGGTTATCCGGCACCGCACGGACCGCGTACTCATTTCCGCCGAATGGCTCGATCTCGAAGCCGATGTCCGTGAATACCTTCATATGGCGCTTTAGGAGGTCCGCCTCCTGTAAGGAGAGCGTCAGGATGATCGGCGGGCTGATGAGCTGGGAGGTGTATTCCCTTGTTTTTAAGGAGGCGAAGTTCTTCTCGAACAGGACCTTCTCGTGGGCAGCGTGCTGGTCGATGATGTAGAGGCTGCCATCGTACTCCACAAGCCAGTAAGTCTCAAAGACCTGGCCGATCAGGCGATGGCGCTTGCGCGCGGATTCTGAGAGAAGACGGTTGTCGAACATTTCCATCTGAGTTGGAGGAACCTGTTTTTCCGTCGGAATCGGTACGGAAAGCGCTTCCGTCCGTACTTCAGGGGCAGCTAAAGCGTCAGAAACGCTTAATTTTTCAGTCTGCGGCGTATTTCCTGCTGCTTGTGTCTGGCTGACCAGCCCTGAAAGAGTCTCGTTCTCTGTCTGAGTCATTTTCCCTGACAGATTTTGTCCTCTTTGTGCTCCCTGGCTCCATACTTTGTCTGCAAGGCTCTGTTGCAGGTCATTCCTGTCCACAGGCCTGCCCGGATCTGCTTTTCTTTCTGCCGAATCTGCGCCAAAAAGCCCCGCTGTTCTGCCAGCTGTCGTCTGCTGTACCTGTGTCGGTACACGTTCCGGCGGCAGTTCCCTTGTCAGCGGCTTCGGCGGCAGGATCCACTTGCTCTCCTGTTTCTTCTCCCCGTAGGCCGGGCGCTCCTCGCGGATGCCCATGGCTTCCATGCGGCGGTGCTCAAAGGGTTCCGGTCCGTGGGCATTCTTTGCGGGCGGCGTCATTCCGCTTCCCAGAACCGGATTTCTCGCCATGGCGTTCTCTTTTTTCTCCGCCTCCCGCTCTTCCTTCTCCGACATGAGACTCACGTTCGGAATCAGTTCCTTTCCCGACAGCGCGTCAAGGACTGCCTGATAGACCATGCGGTACATGCCCTCGCCGTCCTTGAACCGGAGTTCCATCTTCGACGGATGCACATTCACATCGATGTACTCCGGCTCCACAGAAAGATGCAGCAACGTAAACGGATACTTGTGCTGCATCATATAGCTCTTATATCCGTCCTCAATGGCCTTCGACACAAGTCCGCTCTTAATATAACGCCCGTTGATGAAATAATTCTCAAAATTTCTGTTTCCACGGGCGATCACCGGTTTTCCGATAAACCCGGAGATCTTCACCATTCCGTTTGAGACTTCCACCGGCAGAAGGTTCGCCGCGATCTCCCGCCCGTAGATTGTGTAGATAATGTCTTTCAGGTTATGGTTTCCCGATGTGTGAAGACGGCTCTGGTTGTTCACGATGAGCCGGATGGAGATCTCCGGATGGGACAGGGCGATCTTTTCCACGAGGTCCGCCACATGGGCACCTTCCGTGGTCTCCGTCTTTAAAAATTTCCGTCTGGCGGGTGTGTTGAAAAAGAGGTTTCTTGAGATAAACGTGGTTCCGTCGGGAGCGCCGATCTCCTCGAGACCTTTCTCCTCGCCGCCCTCGATCCGGTATCTGGATCCCGTGAGGCTGCCGGAGGTCTTTGTGATCAGCTCCACCTGGGAGACAGCCGCGATACTGGAAAGTGCCTCACCGCGGAATCCCAGGGAAGAAACCGTCAGCAGATCTTCCGCCGTCCGGATCTTGCTGGTGGAGTGGCGCAGGAATGCCAACGGAAGTTCTTCCTTCTTGATCCCGCATCCATTGTCCGTGATCCGGATAAACCCGATGCCGCCCTGACGGATCTCCACGGTGATCGCCGTGGAACCGGCATCGATGGCATTTTCCATTAACTCCTTCACAACGGAAGCCGGCCGCTCCACGACCTCTCCCGCAGCGATCTGGTTGATCGTACTCTGATCCAGAACCTGAATCGGCATAGTCTCTCTCCCTCTCTTTCATTTTTACTGCCAACGGTTTTTAAGCTTCGTCTGCAGTCTGTAAAGCGTATTGAGCGCGTCGATCGGGGTCATGCTGGAAAGCTCCAGGTCCCCGAGTTCTTTTATAATATCGTCATCCTTCACCGTATCAAAGATCGACATCTGGTTGAGATCCACCTCATCCGGCTTTGCCACCGCCTTGTGCTGCGGGGACGCGCTCATCTGGGCGATCTCCTTTGCCTGGGCGGTAATGTCGGCACTTGCAAGCTCCTCCACAAGTTCCTTTGCCCTGGCGATGACCGGCTCCGGAACTCCCGCGAGTTTCGCCACCTGGATACCATAGCTCTTATCCGCGCCGCCCTTTACGATCTTTCTGAGGAACACGATATCGTCCCCCTGTTCCTTAACGGCGATACAGTAGTTATTGACACCGCTGATGGTTCCCTCAAGCTCTGTGAGCTCATGGTAATGGGTCGCAAACAGAGTCTTCGCGCCGAGGATCTTCGGGTTGCTGATATGCTCGATGACCGCCCATGCGATGGACAGGCCGTCAAAGGTACTCGTGCCGCGGCCGATCTCATCGAGGACCAGCAGGCTGTTCTTCGTAGCGTTTCTCAGGATGTTCGCGACTTCTGTCATCTCCACCATGAAGGTACTCTGTCCGGATGCCAGGTCATCGGAGGCGCCGACTCTCGTGAAGATCCTGTCGCAGATTCCGATGTTCGCCTCGTCCGCCGGAACAAAGCTTCCGATCTGAGCCATGAGGACGATGAGGGCCGTCTGTCTCATATAGGTGGACTTACCGGCCATGTTCGGTCCCGTGATGACGGAGATCCTGTTCTTACCGTTATCCAGGTATGTATCATTTGCCACGAACAGGCTGTCCTTGATCATCTTCTCAACGACCGGATGACGGCCATTTTTGATGTTGATCAGTCCCTTTTCGTTGATCTTCGGTTTCACATAGTTGTTCCGCATGGACACCGTGGACAGGGACGTAAACACGTCGATGCCCGCGATAGCCTTCGCAGTGCTCTGGATCCGCAGGACCTCCGCCGCGATCTGGTCACGCACGTCGCAGAACAGATCGTACTCTAAGGTATAGAGACGGTCCTCCGCGCTCATGATAATGTCTTCCAGTTCTTTCAGACGGTCTGTAGTGTAGCGCTCCGCGTTCGTCAGCGTCTGTTTGCGGATAAAATAATCCGGCACAAGATCCTTAAAGGAGTTCGTCACCTCAAAATAGTAGCCGAATACCTTATTGTACTTGATCTTTAAGCTCTTGATTCCCGTCTTTTCCTTCTCTTCCGTCTCAAGATCCGCAAGCCATGCTTTTCCCTCTGTCTTCGCCTTGCGGTACTTGTCCGTGTCCTCATTGTAGCCGTCCTTGATGATATTTCCCTCGCGGACCGTGATCGGCGGCTCGTCGACGATGGAGCGGTCGATGAGTTCATAGAGATCCCGCAGCGGATCCAGATCCTCATTCATCTGTTTTAAGAGATCGCAGGAAAATTCTCCGAGGATATCCTTGATATACGGCAGCATCTCCAGGGAATTTTTGAAAGCGAGAAGGTCTCTCGGATTGGCTGTCTTATAGCTGATGCGGCCCATGAGACGTTCCAGGTCGTAGACGGAATTTAAGTATTCCCGGATCTCCTCCCTGGAAATATAGTTCATGTTCAGCTCCTCGATGGCCTGCTGGCGGCGTTCGATCTCTTCCTTATTGATCAGCGGCTGCTCAATATTGGAACGGAGAAGTCTCGCTCCCATGGCCGTCTTCGTCTTGTCGAGGACCCAGAGCAGGGATCCGCGCTTCTGTTTTTCCCTCAAAGTCTCAACTAACTCCAGATTTCGTCTCGTGGAGGTATCGATCATCATGAACTGTCCCGTGGTGTACGGTGTGATCTTCGTCAGGTGGGACAGGTCGTTCTTCTGTGTCTCATAGAGGTACTGTAAGACCGCTCCGGAGGCGATCATTCCGTTTTCATAGTCTCCAAGTCCCAGTCCCTCAAGGCTCATCACATGGAAGTGTTCCTTTAAGATCTTTCTGCAGTCATCATCCGAGAAAAACCGGTTTTCCAGGGCGGTCACCGCAAAGTGATACCGCTCCTTTAACTCGTTCATATCCAGCCCGGACATGAAAAGCGCCTCATTGCACACGAGCTCCGACGGCGTAAATTTGTTGATCTCGTCCAGCAGAGCTCTCTCGCTCGTTACCTCTGTAACAAAAAAATCGCCGGTCGTGATGTCGACCGTCGCAATTCCATAATTGTTTCCGGTATAAACAACCGCCATCAGGTAGTTGTTCTTTGTCTCATCCAGGGCCTGGGAGCTTGTGATGGTTCCCGGTGTCACAACGCGGATGACTTCGCGCTTTACAAGTCCCTTGGCAAGCTTCGGGTCCTCCATCTGCTCAGCGATGGCGACCTTATATCCTTTCTGGACGAGTCTCGTGAGATAACCTTCCACCGCATGGAACGGGACTCCGCACATCGGCGCGCGTTCTTCCAGACCGCAGTCCTTTCCCGTAAGCGTCAGTTCCAGCTCTCTCGAAACCGTCTTCGCGTCCTCAAAAAACATCTCGTAGAAATCACCCAACCGGTAAAAAAGAATACAGTCCGGATACTGTTTTTTTGTCTCGAGATAATGTGTCATCATTGGTGAAATCTGTCCCACGTCTTTTCTCCTATTCCTTAACATGCCCACAGCGCCCGAAGCACTCGGCTCCGGGCGTCACATGTTTTTCCTCTTATTTTACTAAAGATCCCATATAGTAGAATCCCTTTGCCTCATCCAGAGAGACATCCACGATCTTTCCGATCAGGGACGCGTCCCCGGCGAAATGTACAACTGTGTTGTTGGAAAGTCTTCCTGTCACAAAGCCAGCTTCGTGAGTATCGATCTCCTCCACAAGAACTTTTTGTACTGTTCCCTCATGGCGTTTTACGACTTCAGCCGCAATGTCCTGGACCTCCTTCAGCAGGCGGTCAAAGCGCTCCTTCACGACATCTTCCGGTACCTGGTTCGGCATAGCTGCCGCCGGTGTTCCGGTACGCTTGGAGTAGATGAAGGTGAAGGCGCTGTCGTAACGGACCTTTCTCACCACGTCCATGGTCTCCTCGAAGTCTTCCTCCGTCTCTCCCGGGAATCCGACGATAATATCTGTCGTCAGGGAGATATCCGGGATCGCCGCGCGGAGCTTCTCCACCAGGGCGAGGTACTGTTCCTTTGAATATTTGCGGTTCATTCGCTTTAAGATCTCGCTGCTGCCGGACTGAAGCGGCAGGTGCAGATGGCTGCAGATCTTCTTGGAATTCTTCATCGTCTCGATCAGCTCGTCGGAGAGATCCTTCGGATGGGAAGTCATAAAGCGGATCCGCTCAAGACCTTCGATCTTTTCCACTCTTCTTAAGAGTTCCGCGAAGGTGATCGGGTTTTCCAGGTTCTTTCCGTAGGAGTTTACGTTCTGTCCGAGAAGCATAACTTCCACGACGCCGTCAGCTACAAGGCCTTCGATCTCCTTGATAATATCCTCCGGCTCTCTGCTTCTCTCGCGTCCGCGCACATACGGCACGATGCAGTAGCTGCAGAAATTGTTGCAGCCGAACATGATGTTGACACCGGATTTGAACGGATACTTTCTCTCGATCGGGAGTTCCTCCACGATCTCGTTCGTTCCCTCCCAGACATCAACCACCATCTTCTTCTCCATGAAGCGCTCATAGAGCAGCTCCGCAAGCTTGAAGATATTGTGGGTTCCAAAGATCAGGTCTACATGGCGGTAGCTCTTCTTGATCTTCGCGACAACCTCCGGCTCCTGCATCATGCAGCCACAGAGGGCGATCATCATATCCGGATTTTTTCTCTTCACGCCGCTCAAGTAGCCGAGACGGCCATAGACCTTTAAGTTCGCGTTCTCACGGACGGTACATGTATTGTAGAGGACGAAATCCGAATTTTCATCGGTTCCTTCCACATATCCTGCCTCTTTTAAGATTCCAAGGAGCTTTTCGGAGTCTCTGGCGTTCATCTGGCACCCGAAGGTGTTGATAAAACAGGTGAGCGGGCGGCCTTTTCTCGCGCTCTCCGCCTCCACGAGCTTCTTCACCTGTTCCATAAAGTACTGCTGTCTCGCCGGTTCCTCTGTCGGGGCACCCGCGATGATATTGTTATCTGTCATTCTGATATTTCTCCAACTATTTTTGTAAATCGTAATGTCCCGAATGATTATACCCAAGATTCCCCGAAAATGCAACCTTGTTGTTTTTCAGTAATTACTTTCGGATCTGTCCATCTCCATAAATGATATATTTCGTGGAAGTCAGCGCAAGGAGTCCCATCGGTCCTCTCGCATGGAGCTTCTGGGTGCTGATTCCGATCTCCGCACCGAAGCCGAACTCGAAACCGTCCGTGAAACGTGTGGATGCGTTGACGTAAACGGCTGCCGCATCCACCTCATTTAAGAATTTCTGGGCATTTTCATAGTCCTTTGTGACGATGGCCTCGGAATGTCCGGTATTGTAGTGGTTGATGTGAGCGATGGCCTCATCCACAGAGTCCACGATCTTGCATGAGAGGATATAATCCAGGTACTCTTTTCCCCAATCCTCCTCCGTTGCCGCCGTAAACTCCGGCACGATGGAGCAGGCGTCCTGATCGCCGCGGATCTCCACGTTCTTCTCGTCGAGACGTTTTTTCATAAGCGGAAGGAATTCCTTCGCGATCTTCCGGTGTACCAGAGTGGATTCGCAGGCGTTGCACACGCCGATCCTCTGGGTCTTCGCGTTGAAGATAATATCTAACGCCATATCGAAATCCGCGCTCTCATCCACATAGACATGGCAGTTTCCGGTACCGGTCTCGATCACCGGAACAGTGCTGTTCTCCACAACGGTGCGGATCAGGCCCGCGCCGCCTCTCGGGATCAGAACATCCAGATATCCATTCATCCGCATGAACTCTCTCGCTGTCTCGTGGCTCGTATCCTCGATCAGGGAGATCGCGTCCTCCGGGATTCCCGCTTTCTTTAAACCATTCTTGATTGCCGCAACGATAGCCTTGTTGGACTCTAAGGCGTCGCTGCCGCCGCGTAAGATCACGGCATTTCCCGTCTTAAAGCAGAGGGCAAATGCGTCCGCCGTTACATTCGGTCTCGCTTCGTAAATAATTCCGATGACGCCGAAGGGCACACGTTTTTGTCCAATCAAAAGTCCGTTCGGGCGTCTCTTCATGGAGATCACCTCACCCACCGGGTCCTCAAGACCTACGACCTGGCGCATGCCTTCCACGATTCCCTCGATTCGTTTATGGTTCAGTTCCAGCCGGTCTACCAGTCCCGGAGCCATTCCTCTCTCTTTCGCCTTTGCCACATCCGCCGCGTTGGCCTTTAAGATCTCGTCCTCCTCGTCTAAGATCTCCTGGGCCGCAGCCAGAAGTCCGGCATTCTTTAGATCTGTTCCCATTTTTCCGAGAATATAGGAAGTTTCTTTTGCTTTCTGTCCGATTTCTATTAACATCGCTGTTCCTCCCGCTCTGTGATCCTGATCGCATACTGGATCAGACGGCACTTTCCGTTCAAACAATGCCAGCCCGTGTACCGCAAACCCGATCTTTGCAATGGATCACCCGTTTTTCTGTCACGATCATGTCTACACTCTTATCATACGGTCCTGCCGGAATCTCATCAAGGATCTGGAACTCGTAAGCCAGGGCAATGGTCTGATGGCTGGTATGTGTTCCCAAATACCGGTCATAATACCCGCCGCCTTTTCCGAGACGGATCCCCTGTTCCGTAAATGCCATCCCGGGAACCAGGAGCGGTGCGGAGAAAAGTGCCGCTGTCGACTGACCTGCTGTCAGTGAAGCTTCCGCCGCGATCTCATCCGCGCTCCGGCACTCCGCCTTTGGTTCCATAATATGAAAAGCGCCTTCCGCCAGATCTTTTTTTGACCCTGTCAGGAAAAATTCCATCGTCTCCCCTGAAACTCTCGGGAGAAAAATGTCCTTTTTCTCCTTCCATAATGCCTCTAAGATCTGATCCGTTCCCGTTTCCCAGATCAGGGACGCATACGCAAACAC
>CAVIYT010000050.1:0-6378 GCA_963646925.1 Paludibacteraceae bacterium | reverse complement strand
TCATGCGTGGAGGCAGCTATGAAAATCGAGCATATTGCGATGTATGTGAAGGATCTGGAAAATGCTAAAAAGTTCTTTGTAAAGTATTTTGGCGCAAAGGCGAACGATGGATATTATAATCCACGGACGGATTTCCGGTCCTATTTTCTTACCTTTGATGACGGAGCGCGGCTGGAAATTATGACAAAACCTAACATGGCGGACCAGAAGAAGGAACTTTCCCGCACGGGGTATGCGCATATTGCGTTCAGTGTGGGAAGCAGGGAGCGGGTGGATTCCCTGACTTCTGAATTAAAAGCGGACGGCTATGAAGTCATCAGCGGGCCGAGGACGACCGGGGACGGGTATTATGAGAGCTGTGTTGTGGCAGTTGAGGGGAATCAGATTGAGATTACGGTTTGAGATTTATAAGGTCATGCAGAATCGCAGAGATGTTCCGCAGAGCACATAAATCGAAGTGTTATGGTGAAAAGTACCAATACCAGCCCTGTAAAAGATTGTAAAAAATGCCTTTTGAATTCGATCTCTAAAATTGTTATAATAAATATAGCACAAAGAACATTTCTGTATTTCGATAATCACGAAATGTAAAATAGAGATGAGAGGTATTTACAATGAAAAGAATCAAGGCAGCCTGCATTATTCAGACGGTGTGTTTTTCAAACCATGACGGTGACACAAGTGAATACGCGAAGAAGATGATCGGTCAGGAATATGAAAAGTATAAGGTACAGTTGGACAGAAGTGGGACAAAGTATAAAATTTTATCTGAAAAGACGAATGACGATGGATCGATCGTAATCGAGATCAAAAAGCAGTACAATACATCTCCGGTTGGAGACTATCTGAACTGATCTGGCGGTTTTAGAGGCGGAGATCAGATGTGTGAAACATGAAGTTAGTGTTCAGCAAGGAGAGGATTTCATGAAATATGAAATTGGAGATTTTGTCAGCAAGCCGGTCACAGGGGTGTGCAGGATAGAGGATATTTTATATCTGGACGCTCAGGGGAAAAGGGATCATAAATTGTATTATCTGATGCGGCCGGTGGAGGATGAAAAGGAAAAGATATATGTGTCGGTTGCTAATTCGGACTCTGCGATGAGACCGTGTATGACAGAAGAAAATGCGTGGGAACTGATCGAAAAGATTCCTGATATCCCGACGGCATGGACGGAGAATGAAAAGACGCGGGAGCAGAAATATAAAGAGGCGGTCAAGGCGAATGATCCGGCGGCGCTTGTCGCGATCATAAAGATGATCTATCAGCGAAAGCAGCAGAGGCTTGCACAGGGAAAGAAATGTACAGCGACAGATACGAAATATTTCCAGATCGCGGAAAAGCTCTTGTATGCGGAGTTGGGAACAGCCATCGAGAAGCCGAAGCAGGAGATCGTCGATACGATCATTGAACATATAGACCGGGGCGCGGCTGTTGACACAGGGCGTGAACTGTGACATCGGAGCGGACAGGAAGACGATCAGGCGGAAAATTTTGTTTGACTTTTTTGAAAACAGGAAATATAATTGTCGATGAACGAGTAGCAGACTAGCGTAAATCCAGTTTTGCTGCTCGTTTTTTGTTTATAGGGGCATTGATCCAGAGTCCGGGCATGCACATGACTTTGGTGACTGCCGGAATTAAATATGCCATGAAAAAGTGTGTAGCCTTTCAGCGTAAATCCAGCTTTACGACGAGGTTCACACTTTTTTTGTGCAAAAAGGAGGAGTTTGAAAAATGGCGGAAAGCAGCAGTATGAAAGAGATGCCGGTGAACAAGCTGATGATCCGGATGGGGATCCCGATGATCTTGTCTATGGCATTGCAGGCGGTCTACAATATCGTGGACAGCGCTTTTGTGGGGAACATGAGGAGCGGGAGTGAGGCGGCGTTAAACGCGCTGACTCTGGTATTCCCGGTACAGATGCTGATGGTTGCGGTCGGAATTGGAACCGGTGTGGGAACGAACGCGCTTTTAGCGAGAACGCTGGGAGAGGGAAATCGGAAGAAGGCGGCGAAGGTCGCAGGAAACTGTCTGTTCCTTGGCGCGGTGATCTATGTGCTCTGCCTGTTATTTGGAATTTTTGGGGTGAAGGCGTATATCGCATCACAGACGGTAGATCCGGAGGTGATCCAGATGGGAACCAGCTATCTGCGGATCTGCTGTGTGATCTCTTTTGGAATCATTTTCTTCTCATTGTTTGAGAAGCTTTTACAGGCGACAGGGCGTTCCCTTTATTCGACCATCGGACAGGTAGCCGGTGCGGTGATCAATATGATTCTTGATCCGATCATGATCTATGGACTTGGTCCTGTGCCGGAGATGGGCGTGGAAGGAGCGGCATATGCGACGGTGATCGGGCAGGTGGCATCCGCAGTGCTGTCGTTGACCTTCCACATGAAGCTGAATAGGGAATTTGATCATGGAATGGGAAACATGAAGCCGGATATGAGAATTATCAGGGAGATCTATGCGATCGGGCTTCCGGCGATCATTGCACAGGCACTTATGTCGATCATGGTGTACGCGATGAATCTGATCCTGAAGTTCAGCCCGTCTGCCCAGACAGCATATGGTCTGTTTTATAAGGTACAGCAGTTTGTTCTGTTTCTCGCCTTTGGTCTTCGCGACGCGATTACGCCGATCATTGCGTTTGCGTATGGAATGGGAAGTAAAAAAAGGATCGAAGATGGAATTAAGTATGGCTTGTTGTATACGGTGGTGCTGATGGCCATCGGCATGGTGATCACGGAAGGTTTTCCGGGAACATTTGCGGCGTTGTTTAATGCGGGACAGTCCCGGGAGTATTTTATCGGTGCCATGCGGATCATATCAATCAGTTTCCTTTTTGCGGGAATCAATGTTGCCTATCAGGGAATCTACCAGGCATTGGGAAGTGGTGTGGAATCACTGATTATTTCTCTTTTGCGGCAGCTTGTCATTATTCTGCCGTTAGCCGGAATCTTTTCTCTGTTTGTCAGGAACGGACAGGCGGGAGTTTCGCTCATCTGGTGGGCATTTGTGATCACGGAAGCGGTTGCTTGTCTTGTTGGATATGGACTTTTAAAGAGAATCAGAAATACGCGGGTCGAGCGTTTAAATTGAGGAGGAATTTGTGATGTCAAAGAGAATTATTACGATCAGCAGGCAGTTTGGAAGCGGCGGACGTTTTATTGGGGAGGAGATCGCGAAAAAGCTGGGATTTGCTTATTATGATAAGAATATCATTGGGCATATCGCGGAGGAATCCGGATTATCGCCGGAGTATATTGAGGAGAGCGGGGAGTTGTCTCCGAAGAAGGGATTGTTTGCCTATGCGTTTACGGGGCGGAACAGTGCGGGAAAATCGGTAGAGGATATGGTTTATGAGGCGCAGAGAAAGGTGATTCTGGATATTGCAAAGAAGGGGGACTGTGTGATTATTGGACGGAACGCGGATTTTATTCTGCGGGACAGGGATGATGTGCTGAATGTGTTTATTCATGGCGATCTGCCGGAGAAGACGGAGAGGATCTGCAGGCTGTATCATGTTTCGGAGCGGGAAGCGGTGAAGATGATGGAGGATATCGATAAGAGGCGTGTGGCGAATTATAATTTTTATACGGAGCAGAAGTGGGGGATGGCTAGGAATTATATGTTGACGTTGAATAGTTCGGTGTTGGGGTATGAGAGGTGTGAGGAGATTATTATGGGGTGTGTGAAGTGATGATGTAATGTCGCGCCGGTGAGACTCCAGACGCGTTCGTGCCCGGAGTCTCACCGGCGCTGTGTACTGGCGGGAAATAAAGAATATGTGATTGTGTGGGGAGTATTGAAGTAAAGCTGGAAGGTAGAGGAATACCGGCGGGGATTTGGTGATGCCGCCGGTATCGAAAAAGTTTAGCTGTTTTTGAAGATCGCCCTAAAGACCGCCCGCACAAAGGGTCCGACAAAGAAGATCTGCAGGCAGAGCGCCATCGGAAAACAGGTTACAGCGAGCTGGATCCACTGACAGAACCAGTTGGCGGAGATGCCGTTATGTACGAGGGTGGCGAACAGGGTGATGACAGGGACGATCTGGCATACGGTGAAGCACTGGATGGCTAATACGATGAAGATCGGCTGGATATTGGCGGGGGCTATGGTGCGGAATGCCAGCTTTTTTGCTGTGTTTGTGATCACAAAGAAGATCAGGCAGAAGACCACGAGGTATTCGAGCCACATTTCTTTTATGGCGAAGCCGAGGACCTGATAGCTCAGTGCGCCGAATTTCAGGGAGATGGTGTAGACTGTCATGCAGTAGACCATGCAGAAAGCCATGATGGCGGTGAAAATGATACTTTGAAATTTTGTTTTTGGCATAAGATAACTCCTTTTCTGGGAAATAAATGGAATGTGACTTTCTGAGAATTATGAGATCACTCAAGAGCACAAAAAAACGACATAAAATACCGGACGATGGCCACCAGACAAAAGCCATATCGATATTTTATGTCGTTATTTATTTCCGTATTTATTTTTAACATGTGTTATCATAGCACATTTTTTTGAATTATGTAAGCGGAAATTATATATTGATACGATGCTGGAACAATGATATGATTTAAAATATGGAATCAACATGATTTCGGAAAAGATTTTTTAGGAAGAAACAAGTTGTATTGTCTGGGGGATGACAGATGAAATTAAAAAATATTCTGATCGTCGTAAAAGATATGGAGAGATCGAAACAATTTTATCATGATCTCTTCGGCCTCGACATGATCCTGAATCAGGATGGAAATATGATCCTGACGGAGGGGCTTGTGCTGCAGGATGAGGCGGTCTGGAAGGCGTTTATAGGAAGGGATGTGCTTCCAGAGAGCAATGCTTGTGAGCTGTATTTTGAGGAAGAAAAGATCGAGGAGTTTGTGGACCGGCTGGAACGGTTATATCCGGATGTCCAGTATGTCAGCAGGCTTATGACGTACAGCTGGGGACAGAAGGCAGTGCGTTTTTATGATTTGGATGGGAATCTGATCGAGGTGAGGACACCGATGCAGAAGAATAAAAGAGAATGATTGAGGGAGGCATATATCGTGAAAGTTGAACAGTTTGTAATGGCATATGGCGCGGAGCAGGACAGGCTGCGGGCTCTTTTACCGGAAGGTTTTGAGTCCTTGAGACCAGTTTTAAGGATCAATGCGGAGATCCTGGACGATAAGACAGGATATGTGGAGTTTAATACCGCCGCGGAGAAGGACGGAAACAGGGGCTGGGTGAATCTTGGGTTCTGGAACGACGTTCCGTTTGAGAGAAACGGGACGACCGTGACGTTTAAGACAGATTTCCTCACAATCAGCTTCACCGGTGTCGGTGTGGAAGGTTCCTGCCCGGCGGAGAAGGACAACGCGGGATGCTATTTCCTTGGGGAGACGGAGTCTCTCAGAAAGCCGGAGGAGATCAAGAATAATAAAGAGTTCTGCGACTGCAGTTTTAAGTGGTCGTTTACGGACCATGACGCCCACGGTGAGAGCATTGGGAAAACGCTCCCGGCTCATCCGACTGAGGTAAGACATGTTTACCCGAAGGAAGCGTTCACCCCGGAAAACGCCGCAAAGATCCCGTGCGAACAGGTGCTTGGATCTTATGTAGTGAAATTCGAGAGAATGTGACTGATAAAAGATAGAAAAAGCACAGGGCATGACCGAATGCGGGCAGCCGGTGCAGACAAAAAGGAGATTCGCTATGATCATCACAAAAGACACATGTAAACTCGCGTTAGTACAGGCAGCCCCTGTCATGTTTGACAAAGACAAGTGCGTGGAAAAGATCATCCGCCTGATCAGGGAAGCAGCGTCAAAGGGCGCGGAGCTCGTGGTATTTCCGGAACTTTTTATCCCGGGATATCCATATGGAATGACTTACGGATTTACCGTTGGAAGCCGCAGCAAGGCGGGACGTGAGGACTGGAAAGTTTACTATGACAACTCGATCCTTGCGGATGGGCCGGAGATGGAAAAAATTGTGGACTGCGCGAAGGAAAACTTCGTATATGTCAGCGTTGGCTATTCTGAGCGTGACGCAGTTACCGCGACACTCTACAACTCCAACATAATGATCGCGCCGGACGGACAGAAGCTAAACCACCGGAAATTAAAACCGACAGGCAGCGAGCGCGTTGTCTGGGGCGACGCTGATAAGGATTTCTTCCCGGTGATGCAGACCCCGTGGGGACCTATGGGCAATCTGATCTGCTGGGAGAGCTATATGCCGCTGGCCCGCGTTGCCCTGTACCAGAAAGGAATCAGCCTTTATATCTCCCCGAATACAAACGACAACGAGGAGTGGCAGAACACGATCCGCCATATCGCCATCGAAGGACACTGCTTCTTCATCAACGCGGACATGTATTTCAC
>CAVIYT010000049.1:0-15513 GCA_963646925.1 Paludibacteraceae bacterium | reverse complement strand
ATCGGTGCAGCCGATTTGGAATGGATTTTTGCTCGTAACTATGAAGGTACTGAATCGTTACCTTTTATTTAGAAACTCCATAACTGTCCAATACCTTCACAGTTACGGACGATTCATCAAGGGAGGTTATAACATGAAAAAATCAACGGTTTATTTTACAGATTTCCGGTGTTCTGTAGGAACCAGCCAGCTGAAAAAGCTGAAAAAGCTCTGCGTTGCGGCAGGAATCAAAAACATTGACATGGATGGAAAATTCGTCGCGATCAAAATGCATTTCGGCGAGCTCGGAAACCTGGCGTTTCTCCGCCCGAACTACGCGAAAGCGGTGGCGGATCTCTGTAAGGAACAAGGCGGTATGCCGTTTCTCACCGACTGCAACACGCTGTATCCGGGCAGCAGAAAAAATGCTCTGGACCACTTAGACTGCGCAAATCTCAACGGATTCAACCCGATCTCCACCGGCTGCCAGATCATTATCGGTGACGGTCTTCGCGGAACCGACGAAGTGGAAGTTCCAGTCGTAAACGGAGAATACTGCAAGACAGCCCTCATCGGTCACGCAGTCATGGACGCCGATGTTTTTATCAGCCTGACCCACTTCAAAGGCCATGAGTCCACCGGTTTCGGCGGTGCCATCAAAAATATCGGCATGGGATGTGGAAGCCGTGCCGGAAAGATGCAGCAACATGCAAGCGGAAAACCAGCCGTCCGTGAGAAAGTCTGTCGCGGATGCAGACGCTGCGCGAAAGAGTGCGGAAGCGATGCGATCACATATATAAACCAGAAAGCTGTCATCGATTATGACAAGTGCAAAGGATGCGGCCGCTGTATCGGTGCCTGCAGCTTTGATGCCATCTATAACCCGAACTACAATGCCAACGAACTTTTAGACCGCAAGATGGCAGAATACGCACAGGCTGTCTGCTATGACCGCCCATGCTTCCATATTTCCCTTGTGCAGGACATCAGCCCGAACTGCGACTGCCATGGTGAGAATGATGCCCCGATCCTTCCGGATATCGGAATGTTCGCAAGCTTCGATCCGGTAGCTCTTGACCAGGCCTGCGCGGATGCCTGCCTGAAGGCGGCTCCGATCACCAACAGCCAGCTCGGAGAACATCTTTCCCAGCCGGGATGGCACTGCCACCACGATCATTTCAAGGATTCCAACCCGAATATCGAGTGGCAGGCGACTCTCGACCAGGCTGAGAAGATCGGTCTCGGAACGAGACAGTATGAATTAAAGCGGGTTTGATCTCCGCAGAGCCCCATCCGGCAGTTTTCTCCGGATGCATGGCAGTGCAAAAACGGGAGAAGTACCGTTTCTCAGAACTTCTCCCGTTTTTTATGTAATCCTGCGCATGACTGTATATCCTCTATGCAGCCATGCGCCTTCATTCCAATTTCATCTTACATCTTCATTCCAAGTGCTCTCGGCTTGCATCCGTCCGGGATCGGGCAGTGGTAGGTGTCACCGTCCAGCTCTTCCTCCATCTCCGCTTTCGCCTTCGCGATGATCTCCGGATCTTCGTACATATCGATAGCAGCGCCTGCCATAGCCTTAGCGGCGTAGATCAGGCCCTTGTGTGCCAGTCCGCTCTTGCCCTGGGAAACGACCTGCCAGGAGTGGCCCGGGGTTCCTGCCGCCCATGTGGTCACATAAGCCTGGGCTGTCGGGCAGTTCCAGCTTACATCACCCACGTCTGTGGAGCCGAAGGACATGATTCCGTCCGGGTTGAACGGAGCAACAAAGCGATAGATGCTGTCACCCTTATGGGAGAGGACTTCCGCTTTAAGCGCCTTATCCTTGCAGTTCTTCGCAACCTTCTCCAGAGACTCAAAACGGCTGTCTCCGACGCCTTCACTGATGGCTGTGGCAAACTTCATCTCCTCTTCCGTGTACTCCGGCGCGCCGAGCTCTACGAGGTTGTCCCAAAGCTCTTTCGCGATAACTTTGTTGCTCATCAGGTTTGAGCAGCCCTTTACGAAATCGATCTCCACCCGGGTCTCTGTCATGTGGGCAGCGCCCTCAGCGATCTTGTTGACGCGCTGGTAGATCTCCTCAACCTGGCTGTTCTTCGGGGCACGGATCAGATACAGAACCTCCGCGTATGGCTGTACAACGTTCGGGGAGTATCCGCCGGTGTTTGTGATCGCGTAGTGGATTCTCGCCTCCGGAATTACATGTTCTCTTAAGAACTGTACGCCCATGTTCATGAGTTCCAGTGCGTCAAGGGCGCTTCGTCCAAGATGCGGCGCTCCGCCCGCGTGGGCGCTCTTTCCGTAGAACTTATATGCTACCTGATAGTTTGCCAGGGAGCTTCCCGTATCAGCGATGGTGATATCGCCCGGATGCCATGTGATCGCCGCGTCAAGGTTCGCGAAGACTCCGCCTTTCGCCATAAATGCCTTTCCTGATCCGCCTTCCTCACCAGGGCAGCCAAAGTAGATCACGGTTCCCGGTTTTCCGCTCTCTTCCAGGTACTTCTTAATTCCGATCGCCGCAGAGAGGGACGCTGTGCCGAGCATGTTGTGTCCGCAGCCGTGTCCGCTGGCACCGTCATGCACAACGATCTTCTCGGTAGCTCCCGCTTCCTGATCCAGTCCGGACAGAGCGTCGAACTCACCTAAGATACCGATCACAGGTTTTCCGGAGCCGAATGTACCTTTAAATGCTGTCTTTACATCCGCAAGACCTGTCTCAACTGTAAAACCTTCCGCTTTCAGAACATCACAGAGGATCTTCATGGACTTTTCTTCTGTGAAGGCAGTCTCCGCGCAGCCCCAGATCTCGTCGCTGGCGGTAAAGATCTCGCTGGATTTCTTATCAATTTCTTCCCAAGCTGTCTGTTTTCCCATCTCCATATCACCTTTCTTGTACATGATTTCCGGCTGTTGTCCGCGCTACCCTTCAAACATTTTCGAAAAGCGGCACCCGAAATTTTATTTTTCGAGTTATTCTGAATTTTTGCGCAAATTCCAACCAGTTATCAATAATTATACTATTACGTTTCATGATGTGCAACCTTTTTCGTGCTTTTGTGCGTAAAGTAAATTTATCATTTTGAATATGCACGAATTTTCCATCTATTCTTTTTCGCTGTCTTTCCAGTCCCCCACTGCACATATTTCTGTTTCGACTGCACTCAGAGGGAGAATTCAGCTTTGCAAGAACAGCTCCTTATGTTGGAGCATCCTCTTCTTGAAAACCGCTTGCGCTTTTATACCTGCGATGGTATAATTTACAGGTAATGCCCTGTTATATGGGGCGAACGTGAACACATTGGAGGTATCCACATGAACTGGAGTATCGTAGCAAATGTCATTCTTGTCATTCTCCTGATCCTTGTCGTTATCCTCGCTGTGCTTTACTTCCTCGGACGTAAGATGGAAAAGCGCCAGGTAGAACAGCAGAGCGCGATCGATGCCGCTAAGCAGACCGTAAGTCTGATGGCGATCGACAAGAAAAAGTTGAAAATAAAGGAAGCCGGACTCCCGCCGATCGTTTATGAGCAGACTCCATGGTATGCAAAGCGGATGAAAGTTCCGGTAGTTAAAGCAAAAATCGGCACAAAGATCATGACTATGATCGCCGATGAGAAGGTCTTCCTTCAGCTCCCGTTAAAGACTGAGGTCAAGGTTGTGATCAGCGGTCTCTACATCACAGAGATCAAGTCCGTTCCGCGCGGAGGACTGATCCCGCTTCCGAAGAAGAAAACTATCGGTCAGCGTATCAAAGGAATTTTCAAAAAAGACTGAATCGACAAGAAAAAGACAAAATAAAAAAGCCCATCTTCTGATGAATTTACTTTCACTCAGAAGACAGGGCTTTTTTATTTTCACTTTTTATCATATAAATCAATTTGCAGCTTGTCTATGCCAAACCTGCCTGCAGGCACTTTCTATAAATCCTCACAATAAAAATCCTGTGGGAAACCAGAACCTTTTAAACCAGTTCTTTTCTCACAGGATTTTTCTGCATATCCTAGATTAAACCTACAGATTTCATAAAGAAGATCCACAGGAACAATGTAAACATGGACACCGCCGTACTGATCACGACGAACTGTCCGGCAAGCTCTCCGTCGCCGCCCATGTTCTGGGCCATCGGGTAAGAGGCAGCCGCGACCGGTGTCGCGTAGATTGCGATGAGAAGGAATAATTCCAGATCACGAAGTCCAACCGCATACGCGATCGCGATGATGATCGCCGGAAGAACAAACAGTTTGCAGGCAAGTGTCGGAACCAGATATTTGAGGTTTTTCCGGATCGCCCTGAACTGTAAGGTTCCGCCGAGGATGTAGATCGCTAACGGGGACGTCATATTCGAGAACGCCGCGATCGGAGTCACAAGACTTCCCGGAAGCTTGATTCCGAGGAAGAAGAAGATCAGTCCTACAACAGCGCCCTGCAGCAGCGGGTTTGAAGCCACCGCTTTTAAGGTCTTTTTGATATCCGACTTTCCTTCCCCGTTGAACATCTCGAGAATAAACACGGATGTGGTATTGTAGATTGAAACAACGACCGTAACCATCATGGCTGCGATGGATGCCGCAGAATCACCGAACACCGCAATCGTAAGCGGAATTCCGAACAGGACGAAGTTGCTTCGGAAGATCGCCTGGATGATAACGCCTCTTCTCGGGTTCTCTTTTACGATCTTTGGAACGATCACGATCAGGATCGCCTCCACAGCGAGAATGCTGACGCCCGCAAAGATCAGAAGGATCGGTCTCGGAAGGGAATCCGCATCCGCCTTATAGATATTGTAGAAGGTCATGAACGGGTAAAACACCTTAAAGACCATCTGGTTCAGCTTCTGTAAGAATTCCTCCGATACAACCCCCTTGACCTTCATCGTATATCCGAGTGCCAGATAACAGAAGAACGGGATGACCGCATTAACGGCGACTAAAAAACTCTCCATACCTCTTTTGTCCTCTCACAGCCATTCTTCCGACCGCCATATCCCTGAATGCGATCCGCCGACCAGCTGTGTCCTTTCTTTTTAATCATCTCCCAATGAGCTGTCGAGAGATGTGTGTCTCTGTAACCTTCCAATATCCCGTATCAGTTTTTCCCTCACATCGGAATACCCAGTACCTCGTCCTTTCTTGATGACGCAAGGATCTCCGTACTGCAGTCAAAGGCGTACTCCCCGTTCATTTCCATGGAATATTTGATTCTCAACAGGATCGACTCTTCGTCCTCCTCGACTTCAATTAAGGAAGTCGTGATTCCCATCAGAAACAGCGCCATAGGTGTCCGGTAGTTTGCCGTTGTCCGTCTTCCCGGTTCAAAGATCATGTGGCTCTCCACCAGACCGCGTTTCGTGACCTCGATCCGGTTCTCCATCACTTTCACCGTATTGTGGGTCGGTGTACCCGTCTCGTCAAGCGACTCATCGTAGATCAGATACTGCTTGCCGTTTTTTACGTAATACGTCCCCGGGGTGATCATCTCGACCGTGTCCTCTTCCTCACCGATCGTCTGTACTCCCCGGACACGGACTAAAATGTCCTTTGTCATGTAAAGCTCCCCAGATATATCATATTTTAACGGTCCGCACACGACAGGCACGGACCGCTGCAATCGTACTTTTTATCTCTCGTATCTCTTAAACGCATGGTCGATCAGATCATCGATCAGCTGTTTCTTGTTCACGCCTCTTGCCTCCCATAACATCGGGTACATGCTGATGGCGGTAAAGCCCGGAAGTGTGTTGATCTCGTTGAATACGACAGTTCCGTCAGCCTTTACGAAGAAATCCACGCGGGATAAGCCGTAGCCGTCAACAGCGTTGAAGATCTTAACAGCCGCCTCGCGGACACGCTCTGTGGCTCCGTTCGGAAGCTCCGGATCAACGACGGTCTTGGACTCCGCGTTGTAGTATTTTGCGTCAAAATCATAGAATTCAGCCGCAGCCAGGATCTCGCCCACGCCGGATGCCTTTGTGGAAGCGCCGTCACCGAATACGCCGCACTCGATCTCACGGCCCACGATCATCTCCTCAACGAGGATCCGGCGGTCATTGTCAGCCGCCTCCTTTAAGCCGGAGATCAGCTCCTCACGGTTGTCTGCGCGGGTAACGCCTCTGGAGGAACCAGCGTTTGACGGTTTTACAAATACCGGATACGGGATCTCTTTCTCGATCTTTGCGATCACTGCGTCCGTATCCTTTAACTCTTCTTTCATAACAGAAACATAGGATGCCTGGCAGATACCGAGTCCGTTTACCATGCGCTTTGTGGAAAGCTTATCCATGGATACCGCGGAGGCGAGAACGCCGCAGCCAACATACGGGATCTTCGCAAGCTCTAAGATTCCCTGTACGGTTCCATCCTCACCGTAGAGACCGTGAAGAACCGGGAATACTACGTCTACCGGGACTTTCTCGAACTTTCCGTTCTCCGTGACGATGAGACATTTCTCCTTTGCGTCCGGGGACAGAACTGCGCCGGCCTTGGACTCTCTCCATGTATCATCTTTGACCTGTGCTAAGGAATCTACCTTTACCCAGTGTCCGTCCTCTGTGATTCCCACTAAGATCACGTTATATTTTTCTTCATCGATATTTGCTGCCACGTTCTGGACAGACATGCAGGATACGACATGTTCTGAGGACTGTCCGCCGAACAGAACAACGATATTTTTCTTTTCCATGATGTTTTTAATTCCTCTCTGATTTTCTAATAAAATTCCCGGTCAGCGCCTGTGCATCCGAATCATCTGCTCAGATGTACAGGCACTGGACGGGCAGTTTTTGCATGTTATCGTTTAGATTATAGCACAACTGGGAATAATTACAAATAGGAAATAACGGCAGATTTCCATCGGGCTACATATAAAATTATCAAGATACCTGCCGCGTCCGGCTGCACTAAGCTTCGAAGATTTTCCATGAAACATATGCAGCGCAAATAATATCTAAAGAAAGAAGGTATTCTCTATGGGTCGAAGATCCTGCTTTTATACGTCACTTTTATGTTTTTTTATCTGCTTTCTCCTGACACTGGACGGGATCCGGGCGCGGGATGAGGCGCTGGCGGCAGATATCGCCCCGAAAATTCTCCGTTTTCATGTTCTCGCGAACAGCGATTCCGCTGAGGACCAGGCCTTAAAGCTTCGCGTGAAAGACCTTTTGCTGGAGAAAATTCGGGACGGAGCTGCCGGGAACGATGTCTCTGATAAAGAAGGACTAAAAACATACATTCAGTCCGAATCGTCCACACTGGAAGCCGCCGCGGAGGACTTTATCCACAGTGAGGGATATGATTACGGTGTACATGTGGGAATCGAGACATGTGAATTTCCGGTCCGCACCTACGGGGACATGACGTTCCCGGCAGGAATGTACGAGGCTGTCCGTGTGGTCATCGGAGAAGGTGCCGGACACAATTTCTGGTGCATCCTGTATCCATCTCTATGTTTCACAGACAGCGTTCATGCATCGATGCCGGAGGAATCGAAGGAAACGTTAAAAGCTCTGATTCCCGAAGATGATTTTCAGGCGCTCCTGAAAGCAAGATCAGCCTGCGCAGCTCCGGCTCTGACAGGCGCTGGCGCGCGCCGCACATCCGAATCCAGTGAGGCCGGCAAAGCTGCAAGCAAAAAAAGTGAGCAGGGAACTATTTCCCTGCCCACTGTAAAAGTTCGATTTCGTATCGCCGAACTGTTTTCCAGAAACTGAACCGCTTCTAGTTTCGTGCTTTTTTTAGCACAGCAGCATAGCTTTTTCTTACTGGCTAAGACTTAAGTTTCCCTTAACCGCCCAGTCATACGTCTCCATCGCCTGGAACAGCGCGAGGTCGCCGGTCTTCACCGCGATCTCCTTTGTCTTTAAGGAGTTCTGCTGCTGCATATACTCAAGACGTCCGATGGTTCCTAGTTGCCATTTTCTCTCAGCAGTCTCCATCTTCGTCTTTTCCAGCTCATAAGCCGCTTTTGCGGTCTGGAACTCGTTTCTCTTCTGGAGAACGTCGTTGTAGAGGTTCTCGATGGAGGAAGCAACTTCTTCCTTCTCCTGCTTGATCGTGCGCTGCAAGTTCTGGTACTCGACGGAACCTGGGTCCTTGTTGTCGATATCCAGCACATTGTAGCGGATCGTGAAGTTGTTGTCCTGTGCCGCCTGTTTGTCCTTCTCCGGGTTCATTCCGTCGATTCTTGTAAGGTCGGCCGCCGGGACATCCTTGATATCCGGCTTCGCGTCGTACTTCCATCCGAACATCGTACAGAGAGTCTGACGAAGCTTCTGCTCGCTGGATGTCAGGGTCAGCTTTGTAGCCTGGGTGGACTCTAACTGCTGTCTCGCGTCGAGAACCTGACTCTGGGTCGCGAGACCATTTGCCGCCTGGTTCTGGGTGGACTGGTAGACCGCCTCTAAGAGCGTAAGACCGCTCTCTAAGCTCTCCTCGTTGAGCTTTAACTGCTTGTAGCCGATCATGGCGCTCTGGGCACCTGCTGTCAGGGCCGCACGGGTACTGTCCACAAGCTTGATATGCATCTGCTCCGGGGATATCTGCTCCAGGCTGTCACCCTGCAGCGCGATCGCGTCTGCCTGGTAGTCCAGAAGTTCTGAGCTGTAATAGAGCTGGGCATAGTTTGTCGGGGTCATTGCCGGAACTTTACCGATCATCTCCTTGACTGCATCAAGAGATCCCTTCAGCGTACTTGCCGTATCTGAAAGTTCTCCTGAACTATCCAGCAATTTTGACTTCAGCTTCACAACATCCTTAGCTGCGTCTTTCTTATCGGAATACGTTTCCTTTACCGTCTTAAACGTCGGGCTGTACACCTCAACGAGTTTTCCGATCTCATCATACTCCAGCACATCGTCTGCCAGCTTTTTCATCGTCTCATCGTCATATTCGTTTCCCGGCTGGGACACGAATCCGTTCTGATCCGCAACTCCCGTTGCCTCCACCGCCTTTGTCTTCGCAAAAGAGGTCACAGGCGCCGCCGCAAGCGCAAGCGCAAGTGCTGCCGGAATCACACGTCCTGTTATATTTCTTTTCATTCTGATTCTCCTTTAGCTCTGCGATGAGGAACCGATATCGAGAAGTCCCTCCAGTGCCCACTGATAGTTTTCGATCGCACCGGTAAGATCAAGCTTTGCCGATGTGTGGGATGCCTCACTGGAAAGCCATGCGGACTCCGCCTGGAGATATTCCTGACGGCTCATCATTCCAAGAGTATTCTTTCTGTCAGCTGCTGCTTTATCGGCCTTCGCAGCCTCGTAGAGTGTCTCAGATGCCTCGTAGGCTTTCTGCTTCTGTTTCAGATCCTGGTACATAAGGTCCAGGGACGAACGGACAGAATCTTCCTGCTCCTTGATATTTCTCGCTTTCTGCACAGCTCCGCCGCTATTTTTCGAAGTCGCCATTCTCGTATCATACAGCGTATAGTTCATCTCAATGGCCTTCGCCTCGTCCTTCTTCGGATCAAAGGACGCGATCACGGAAAGATCCGGCTCCGGAACCTTTGTGATCTCCGGGTTCGCGCTGTACTCCCAGCCCAACATCGTAATCAACGTCTGTTTCTGGCTGTTGAGACTGGATGCCGCCTGGAGCGCACTTCCGTTTGCGGAGTTTAAGGCATCTTCCACGGTGAGTACATCCTCTGCGGACATCATGCCGAGATCTTTCTTCTTTAACGCCGCCTCATAATTCTGCTTCGCGATCTCCTGGTTCAAACGGGCAATATCATACTGGTCCTTCAAAGTCTCGTAAGTCCGCATTGCCTCTCTCGCGGTCTTCGTCTTCTCATTTCTCGCGATGCGGAGTCCACGGAGCGCGGAACCGCCGTTCTTCTTTCCGTTCGCAGTATCTTCCAGCTGCTGCGCATAGGCACGCAGAGCATGCATATTCATCTTATATTCTTTATATTCGCTGCGGGTCGAACTGTCGTTTTTCAGATCATCCGCGTCATTCTCCAGCTCATCCGCCTCCGTGCGCAGATCTGCAGCCAGCGCCAGCATCTGGTCCTTCGTGAGTCCCGTGGATCCACCCGGATTGTAGTAATACTTCTGCAGCTGATTCTGATAATCCGTATTATACCGCTCGATCAGTCCCGGGATCTCCCAGTATTCCAGGGTGTTGTCCTTGAACTTTTCAAGCATCGCCTCATCATATTCTGTAATTGCGACGTCTTTCGCCGATGCGAAAGCAAGAAATCCTGCGCTCATGGTTGCCATGGAAAAGCTCCCCATAAAAGCTGCCGTGAGCATGATCAGACCTGCTTTTTTCCATTTATTCTGTCTCATAGGTTTCCCTCCATCTATGAGCATAACTGTTTCATCGCTGAAACTCAATAACTTTTCTCTTACATTTTCTTTCCAAATGCGGCAATCCGGCGGCAAATTCAAAGAGATCGTTTCCGCCGCTGACCGCACTTTTCAAAACAGAAGCCCCACAGAACATTCCGCGTTCCGGCTGACCGTTTCCCGCCCGGGAAACGGCCGCCTTTTGTGGGTTCTGCAGGGATCCGCTCTCAATACTCAACGATCTAGTCTACATCTTCGATCTCTTTCTTGTCTTTCTTCTTTCCGCTCATGATCACATAGAATACCGGAAGAACAAGAAGTGCCATGATCGTGGAAACGATCAGTCCGCCCACGTCTACCAGGGCAAGACCCTGCATCGTCTTACCGGAATTTCCGTAAGCCGCTGCCATCGGGATCATTGCCACGATGGTCGTAAGTGTTGTCATGAACATCGGGCGCATACGTGTCGCGCCGGCCTCAATGACCGCATCCTTAAATTCCATCGTCGCCCGGTACTGGTTCGCCGTGTCGACATACAGGATACCGTTATTTACTACGGTTCCGACAAGCATCAGGAAACCTAACAGGGAGGTCATGCTGATCGGGCAGTCCACTAACCACAGGAAGAGGAAGGAACCGATGAGCGCGAACGGGATCGTCGTCATAACCATCAGGGAGAACTTCGGAGACTCGAACTGCGCCGCCATGACTACGAATACGAGGAATACGGCTGTTGCGATGGCCTGACCAAGGGACGCGAACTCCTCGTTCATCATCTTGGTCGTGGAGTTTTCCTTCGTAGAAATCGTGCCGGATAAATACTTATCGATCACGTCTTTCTGGATCTCCTGTTTTGTGGAGCTGTCTGCACCTTCTGTAAGAGTACCGGTGATAGTAACCTGATACTGCTTATCGCTCTTTGTGATACTCTGCGGGCTGTCCTTGAAACCAATCTCCGCGATATCCATAAGGGCTACAGAACCACCTGTCGCTGTCGGAAGAACGATTCCCTGGAGCTTGTCGATGGTATCATACTCATCGTCCGCGTACTCTACCTTGACATCGATATCATTTCCGTCCACATTCAATGAGGTTGCTGTCGTTCCGCTGACCATCATGTAGATCTGGGAAGCGACTGCTGTCGGGGTAAGTCCCTCTGCCGCTGCCTTGACCGGATCCACGTTGATCTTTACAAGCGGGGCGCTGTTCTCAAGGGAGGAATGGATATTTGTGGCATCGGAGCGCTTCTGGAGCTCAGATACGATCTCATCGGATGCCTGTTTTAACTCATCGTACTGGGTGCTGACGAGGATATATTCCAGATCCTCAGCAGCGTTCATCGCCATACTGCTGCTCATGGAGCTCTGGCTCTCAAGACTTACAGAGCAGTCGGACCATTTCTGCATATCGCGCTTCCACTCTTTGATGACCTGATCCGTCTTTCTGCTTCTGTCATCCTTTAAGTAGGCAGTCAATGTCGCTCCGCTGCCGCCCATGCTCATAGAAAGTCCTGAACTTCCGTAGGAGAGCATGTAGGAGTCGAGATCCGGATCCTGGGTCACGTATTCTTCCGCTCTCTGAAGGATCTTATCGATCTCCTCGATCTTAAGACCCGGCTGGGTCTCGATGGTCACCGCGATGGTTCCCTGGTCATCGGATGGCATTAATTCCATCTTAAGCTTTGTCGCAAGGAACAGAGAGAAAATGACGAGGATCACAGATGTTCCCATGACCATTGCTTTTCTCTTCAATAGAGTTTCCATTAAGGAACGGTATCCCTTCTGGAGCGCGTTCATGATGCCGGATGCCGGTGTGTGCTCACGCTCTTTCGGGAGATAATATACATAACAAAGCGGTACTAACGTCATAGCGGAGAGCAGGGATGCCACCATACAGAATACGATGGTGAAACCTAACGGTCCGAACATCTGTCCACTCATACCGGAGATCAGGGCTAACGGGATAAATACGACACAGGTGGTCGCCGTACCGCCGATGATGGAGGCAAGAACTGCGCCGGTACCGTCGATGGCCGCTTTTCTCGCTTCCACGAAGCCGCCTCTGTCTGTAAATCGGAAGCAGCTCTCCAAAACAACGATGGAGTTATCGACCATCATTCCGACGCCGAGTACCAGGCTCGACAAGGTGATAACGTTCAACGTAAATCCCATGGCTCTCATGAGGATCAGCGCCGCCAGGATCGACACTGGAATGGATGTTCCGACGATCAGAGACGCCTTGATATCTCCGAAGAACAGCCAGATGATGATCATCGCTACAACGACCGCCATGATCATAGTCTCGAATACGCTGTCTAAGGACTCGGAAATACGGTCACTGTAGTCGTTGACGACAACGTACTCTAAGGACGGATCATCCGCCTTTAAGTGATCCATGGTCGCCTTAACGGCTTTGGATGTGGAGATATGGTCACTGTCCTGGTTTTTCTTTACGGCAACGGTCATGGTATCTTTGCCGTTGTAGCGTCCGATACTGTCTTTATCCTGGACTGTGCTGTAGATATTGGCAACATCTTCCATATAGATGATGTTTCCGTTGCCCAGTGTGATCGGGATCTTCTTTAACAGTTCCATCGTGTCGAAGGTCGATCCGGATGTCACGGAGAGATCCTTATTACCAACGGTGGTGCTGCCGATCGGCATAGAGAAGTCGGCAGTCTTAAGCGCTGCAACGACGGAACTCATGCTCAGGTGATACTGACTTAATTTTTCCGGGATCAGCTCTGCCTTGATGTAAGCTTCCTGACCGCCGGCTACGTCAACGCTGGCAACGGAGGTCAGTTTCTCGATCTCCGGAACTACCTCGTCGTTTACGTAGTTGTAGAGGTTATCCACGCTGTCGTTGTTGACTGCGAGGGTGATGGACGCGGTACTGTTGATGTCCATCTCGATGATCGTCGGGGTATCCACATCGTCCGGAAGATCCGACTGGATTCCGTCAATCTTCTTTTTCAGATCATCATATGCTTTATCGATATCCTGGTCATAATCATACTGGATCAGGACAAGTCCATAGTTTTCTGAGGACATGCTGGTGATGGAATCGACACCGGAAAGTGTTCCGATCTCATCTTCTATCTTACTGATCACCAGCTCATCCACGTCATCCGGGCTTGCTCCCGGGTAGACCGCGCTGATGATAAGCATCGGCATATCCATCTCCGGGATCAGCTCAAGCCGGGATGATAAAACTGAGCTGAGACCGAATACGATCAGGCAGAGCACAACGAGAACGGTTGTGACCGGCCGCTGTAAGACTTTTTTGGTAAGTCCCATGTTCTTTGTGCCTCCTTATTTTTCTGCCGTTTCGGCTTCTGTTGTCTCTTCTGCTGCTGTGCTGTCTTCTGCGGAACTGTCTGTGCTGTCTGTGTCATTCTGGAGGTTGACTGCGGCTCCGTCGTAGAGCTCCTTGGACCAGCTTGTGATGACCTCGTCATCGTAGGAAAGTCCGGAAACGATCTGGATCTTGTCGGAATCGATGAGTCCGTCTTCCACCTGGGTCTTCTTTGCTGTGGATGTTTCCGCGTCATATGTATAGACGTAAGCGTCGCCGTTGCTGTAGTTTACGCAGTCTGCCGGGAGAACCATAACGTTCTCGGCCTTCTCTGCTGTCACATATACCTTTACCATAGTTCCGCTGGCAAGACCCTCGGACTCACCTAAGGACGCTTTTACCTTAAAGAGACCTGTCTGGGCATCCACCATGCTGCCGATCTCTGTGATCGCGCCACTGTAGTCGGTTCCGTTCTTCTCGACAGTCACCGGATCTCCCACCTGGAGTCCCTTCATGACACGCTCGGATACGTTGAATGTCAGTGTCTTTCCGCCTGCGCCGGAGATCACGCCCGCAACAGAACCCGCGGAGGACATGTCATGGACATCCACGCTGAACTGCTCTAAGACACCGGCGATCGGTGCTGTGATGACCGTGTTCTCGCTCTGGGTATCATAGTTTAATTTCGCGGAATCATACTGGAGCTTCGCCATGGACAGGGCGCTGACTGCCTGCTCGTAAGCCTGGGAGGAAATGTCCCCGCTCTCGTAGAGGGCCTTCATTCTGTTTAAGGATGTCTGGGCATCGTTTACGGATACCTGTGTTGTGTTTAATGTGATCCTTGCCGCGTCTAACTGCTTGTTGTCGATGCGGAACAGCTTCTGTCCTTTCTGGACAACATCACCTTGGTTTACATAAACTTCCAGAACCTCACCGTTTCCCTTCGGAATCACGTATACCTGATCCGCCGGTTCCACGGTTCCTGTGAGTCCTGTGGAAAGCTCGATGGTTCCGGCCTCCGGGGTCTGTACAACGACGGTCGGGTTCGGAACAGCCTCGATCGGCTCATCCTTTTTCATAAATCTTGTAACCATTAAAGCTCCGAATGCGCCGACGCAAACGAGTCCGATTACGATCTTACCTGCTTTTTTCATGGTTCCTCCTCATTTTCTGCAATATGTTGCTTTGTGGTTACGGTCCGTACAGAGTAGGATCCGTAACGTATTGTGATCTCTCCTGCGAATTTTTTCATATCTTCCGTTCCGCATGTTCCGTTTCATGGGCAACTTCTCTTCCTGTTTATTGCTGCTCCTCTTTCCTGCTGTCTGATCTATATGCACATATGCCGTAATGAAGCATATGGATATGACGTTTGTAATATGCAGAAGCGTCTTCTCTCGCCTCTCCGTCCCGGAAGAACTTTTTGATGGACATCAGTAAAACGACTATCTGCATTTCAACTAGTTCAAAAAGTGTATCCTGATCCATTGGATATCTTTCGTGGTCTATGTGTTCGTAGAGTCGCTTCAGAAATACTCTGTTCGCTTCAACTGCCTCCGGCGCACAATCCGGTCCGCCTCTGAAAAGTTCGATCAGTTTTGCGCTTCTGATCAGGTTCTGGAATATCTCTAAAAGTCCCGCTTCTTCCATGGAATCGATTCCCCTGTCGAAGACATTCTCAAACACATTCCACAGATCACCACTATTGGCTTCCAGCGCAGTAATATAATCATTAAAATGACGCTCTGCCTGCTCACGGATCAGCCATTTCAAGACATCCTGTTTATCTTCAAAATATGTATAAAAACTTCCTCTCGATATGTCCGCATCATGTACAATCCGGTTGATCGATACCTCCTCCGGAGGTACTCTCATAAACTCCTTTGCCGCTGCGATCCGAATTGCTTCAATTTTTTCTTTCGGAAGCCGCATAAACCGCTCGGTCGGCATAATTCCAT
>CAVIYT010000048.1:0-9275 GCA_963646925.1 Paludibacteraceae bacterium | reverse complement strand
GCATTGTATCTCACTTCGTCTTAATCACAGGATTGAGTTTCGCAATTGCCTATTTATGTTCGATGTTTGTAACTGTTCAGTAGGTCTGCGCACTTGCTGCGCTGACCATAAGAAAACATAGACCGGAAGACAAAAATCCCATCAGCGAAGCTGATCTGGAATGGATTTTTGCGCGTAACTATGAAGGGACTGAATCGTTACCGATGTTTTACATTCCTTCTGCCATAGTGCAGATTATTTTGACACAATTTTCATGATCCAGTGTGCCGCTGTTCAGCATAAGATCGTAATTATGGCGGTCTCCCCATATTTTATCCGTAAAGGTGTTATAATGACGGCTCCGCTCTTTATCTGACTTTTCGATCTCCTTTCTGGCAGTCTGCTTCGCCATCCCATATTCCCGGATCCCCCGCTCGACACGCTTTTCCATATCCGCATAGATAAATACCCGCAATACGTCTTCCCTGTCCGCAAGGATCTGGTCCGCGCAGCGCCCTACAATCACACACCTTCCCTGATTCGCATACTTTGTTATCACCTCCCTCTGCGCCTCATAGATCTGTTCGGACAATGGCAGGGTCTGGCGGTTCGCGTTCTGCAGAATTCCATATCCATAACTAGTCCCCATTGCAAGGTTATACAGAAAACTGTTTGTGATTCTCTGCTCACTGGACTCGACATATTGTTTCGCAAGACCGGAATTTTCCGCCGCTTTATCGATCAGTTCCCGATCATAATAAGGAATCCCAAGACGGTTCGCCACCATCTTTCCGATCGTCCGTCCGCCGCTTCCAAGCTCACGTCCTATGGTAATGATCCTCTTCATGTTTTTTTCTCCTTCCTCATTTTTCTGTCTGCAGTCTGGATATCACGCTGTATGTGTGAAATCTCCCTTTTTATCCGGCAGGATGCATTTCCGCATTCATACATCTGCTCATAAAACAAATCCCCGTTTTCATCTTCCATACGCGTTCTCACGCATGTCCTGTGAGAGTCTGTGCAATGGATACACTTTTTCGCATAATGTGCCATCTATCCATTCTCACCTTTCTTTTGGACCAGGCGGTCTATTTTCTTGATCTCATTGAGGACCAGCACAAGCGCAAAGACAAATGCTAAGCCATCGGCAATCGGGCCGGCCCACAGTACGCCTTTGATTCCCATGTAACTGCACAGGATCATAACCGCAGGAATCAGAAATACGATCTGGCGGCTCAGGGAGATCGCGCCGGATAGGACCGGTTTTCCAATAGACTGGAAGAAAATTGCAGCGACTGTCTGGAATCCGTTCAAGAAACACAGCAATGTATATATGCGGAAGGACATGACCGAAAACTCTGTATACAGTTCCCCCTGATTTCCGAACATGGCCGTGAGAGCCCCTGGAAATATCTGAAAGACAGCAAAGAATACAACCGCAGTCAAAGTGGAAGACTTTACGGCGATCGTCAGGGTCTTCTTTACCCGTTTATAGTCCGCACGGCCGTAATTGTATCCGACGATCGGCTGTGCGCCTGTTCCGATTCCCGTTACGATGGATATCAGAATCGTATTAAATTTCATAACAATTCCAAATGCCGCAAGCGGGATATCCGCGCCATACTCAGAATCCCTACCGCAGTGGACAAGGTAATAATTGATCACCGTCATAATGATTGCGATCGCGATCTGGGATACAAAACTGGATACTCCAAAGCCTGACATTTTCTTCAGCATTCCGAGTTCCGGCCACATCTCTTTTAAAGATATTTTTACAGTTTTAAACCTCGGGATGTACCACATGCTGATCGCAAAGTTTAGGATCTGCCCAATCACGGTCGCAAGTGCCGCTCCTTTCATTCCCCATCCAAATCCAAGGACAAACAATGCATCCAGGACCACATTCGACAGGCAGCCAGCGATCATCGCGATCATCGTCAGCTGCGGAGTACCATCCGCGCGGATCAGGGAACACATGCCGCAGCCTACAATGACAAACGGAAATCCCAACACAACGATCTTTCCATATTCCAGCGCGTAGCTGAGGTTATCCGGCGTCGCGCCAAATAAGGCTGTCAATGGCTTCAGGAATGTCAAACACAGAATGCAGAAAATGATTCCCACAAAGATCAGCCATGAAAATGTGTTGTTCACACCTTTTTCCGCTTTCTCTTTGTTTTCCCGCCCAAGCTCCAGGCTCAGGTAAGCCGCGCCGCCGTCCCCCAGCAGCAACGCCAGCGCCATAACGACCATATTGAGCGGAAATATTACATTTGTTGCGCTGTTTCCTAATGTACCGACTCCCCAGCCTATGAATATCTGATCGACAATGTTGTACAGTGCGTTCACGACCAGGGCAACGACGCTGGGGATCGCGTATTTCATCATCAGGCTACCGATCGGAGCCGACGCAAGGGGATTTTCACCCATCTCTTTCGAATTCATAATTTCTTGACCTCCATGATTTAATTTCTATATCTTTTCATTTCATACCACATCTTAAACTATATGATTATCATAGAGTCAATAGAATAATTCAAAAATTATATTCAATATTTCATTGATTATTGTTGTAATCATTTTTATAATAGATAGTAACGTTATGATTTATATATAGTTATGGAGGTCTGTTTTGAATCAATTTCTGTCAATTGGAGAGCTCGCGAAGTTAAGAAATATCAATGTCCAGTCCCTGCGCTATTATGAGAAGCTCGGAATTCTGATACCTACACATATCAATTCTGAAAACGGATACCGTTACTATTCCTTAGAACAGATCATGATCCTGGACACGATCATCCTATGTATCGATCTCGGAATCCCGCTAAAAGATCTGAAAAACTATGTGAATGATGGGGGAGAACTTGAATTTGAACATTTATTAAAGGATGGCAAAAAACTCGCAAAAGAAAAGATCCAAAAAATAGAATCCAGTATCAATTCTATCAACCGGACGCTTCAGCATATCAATGCCCAGAAAACATTCCTGGGACGGGAGGGATATTATTCCCGCTATATTTTTGAAAGATATTATATTTCGGTTCCCTGCGAAACGATCATGAGCGCAAAAGAATATGAAAAAAATTTAAGTCGTCTATTCTCTCTTGCAAAAGAACAGCATCTCCAGGCATCTTTTCCACATGGTATCATTTCTTCCTATCACAATGGGCAGTTTATGAAGTCGACTATGTTTCTTGAGATCCTGCCTGCCGATTCCCCTGCTGTGCGGGAAATGAGCGCCGGGAATTATTTATGCTTTCAGGAACTCCGGGAGATCCACTCGAACCCACTCGTGATATTTCCTCAGAAACTATTGAACCACGGCGATACCGATGTCATTATCTCCAGCATGTCACCCAATACCTATAAGTATGATAACGTAACATTAGAATTTCAGATACGGACATAAATGCACTGCTGTGCCAATGATGCGTACTCGCAGGAAGATGTAGATGTATGATATCCCGACGCGCCGCCCCGTTTTCTGGTGAATCCGGCAATTTCTCTGGAAAATTTATACATTTTTTTACTTTTTTCATGATTATGTCTTTCATTTTCCCTGAATTTCGATTATGATTATAAATAGCAGACTGGCGGCTGCGGGCGGGATCCTCAGATTTTTGGGACCGTGAAATGCAGCGGAAAGGAGAATGAACCATGTCAAAAAAGAAATCAGGCCTTCTTATCGCATTTGGCGCGATGCTCGGCGGCGCAGTTGCGGCCGGTATCTCCTACTATCTGAAATTAAAATCCTTCAACGATGAGCTGGATCAGGATTTTCATGAATACGAGGAAGATGATACTTCTTCCGAGGAAAAAGAAGAAACGACGGAACCTGCCCCGGAGAGAACTTATATTACGATCAATTCCGGAAAGGACACACAGACTGCGGATGATTCCGTAAAAGAAGAGGCTAAAGATTCCGAAGAGACCGAATGTCCGGAATCCACGGGCGAAAAAGACTCTGTCAAAGAGGAAAGCGTACCGGAAGAAAAAACATCCTCCGTTGTAGTTGAGGACGATACGGAGGAAGGGAAAACCGAATGATACAAAGTCTTCTCCGCTCCATGGAGCTATTAGAAGTTCTGAAAGAAAAAAACCGCAATTTCTCGATTGCGGAGCTGGCGGAAGCGATGGACCTGCCTCCGAGTACGGTACACAGGATCCTTCAGACGTTCTGTGAGAAGAAATATGTGATCCGCGATGACAGATCCCACACCTACCGCCTCGGTCCGGCGTTAATTCCGCTTGGAAAGGCCGCTGCCAGGGGGATCCGTCTCCAGGATGCTGCCCACAGTGTCTTAATGCAGCTTGCGAAACAGACAAAAGAGGATGCCTACCTTGTAATTCCGGTGGGAAATAAAGGACTCGTGATCGAGAAGGTCGATGGTCCAAGCCACTTAAAGGTCGTTGAGGAATTCGGCTACGAGATGTATATGCACTGCGGCGCGATCCGCAAGGTTCTCCTCGCATGGCAGACACCGACCTTCGTCGACGAATACTTTAAAAATATTATTCTCCACGACCAGGCGTTTCCGCACGTCCGTCCGGATGACCTGCGTGAGGAGTTAAAAAAGATCCGTCAGGACGGCTACGCCATCACTCACGGAGAGTATGTCACCGATGCCCTGGGAATCGGTGCCCCAGTCTTCAATTCTGACGGTGAGCTCGCCGGTTCTATCGGCATTATTGCCCCCGAGATCCGGGTCGATACCCCGGAGCTTCTCGATACGCTGAGAGATCTCGTGCAGTTCTATGCGTCGTCCCTCTCCGCCGATCTTGGTTATGAGAAACATGATGTGTTCCAGTAAACATAATCATTCATTGGGATATACGTCCGAAAACGTATATCCCATTTTTTATACATAACACAAAAAAAGCCAGCACACATCTCCGCATGCCGGCTTTCCTCTGTATGATCTCAATATTTTCTACTCAAACGCTTCCCTCAACCTTTCCGCACCTCTTCGGATCTTCTCCTCCGTGAGTCCCGCATATCCGAGAACGATGGTGCTCGTCTCCTTCGCCTGTGCTTCTTCCATATAGAAGCCGGAAAGTCCGTAGACCCGGACACCTTTCTCCGCTGCTTTTTCAAGAAGAGACTGTTCTGTTTCTTTCTTTTTGTCCTTTAAAAGCACATGAAGTCCCGCAAATTCACCGGTAATCTCAAACCGCTTATCCAACGGCTTCAGTTCCCCGAGCAGCACATCATGCTTTCCCTTATAGATCTCCCTCATGCGGTTCAGATGGCGTTCGAAATATCCACCTGCAATAAAGCTCGCCAGGATCCTCTGGTCGACCCTGGAGACGGTGGAGGAATAAAATCTTCCCTTTTCCAGGTATGCCGACAGCAACGCCTCCGGAAGCACCATATATCCCACACGGATCGCCGGAGCGATGGCCTTCGAGAAGGTCCCCATATAGACGACGCAGCCGTTCTGGTCCATTCCCTGAAGAGCCGGGATCGGTTTTCCCTTATAGCGGAATTCACTGTCGTAATCATCCTCAATCAGGTACCTCCCCCGCTGCTCTCCCGCCCAGGAAAGGAGCTCCTGTCTTCTTCTCACCGGCATGACGATCCCCGTCGGGAACTGGTGGGACGGCATCACATAAGCCGCCTGCACATCCTGTCCCGCAATCTCTTTCACACAGAATCCATTCTTGTCGATCCCCACCGGCAGCACCTTATGACCCACACCGGACAGCACCCGGTATGCCTGACGGTAGGTGGGATTTTCCATGGCGATCACCGCATCTCCTCCGATGAGCTGGGATAACAGCATCAGAAGGTATTCGTTTCCTGCGCCGATCACGATCTGGGACACATCACAATTCACGCCGCGGGCCGCGTGGAGATACTCCCGGATCGCCTCCCTGAGGATCAGATCTCCCTGCGGTTCTCCCTTTAAAAAAAGTTCCCTATCCTCTTCCTTTAAGACAGAACGGCTGATCTTTCTCCAGGTCGCATAAGGAAATCCCTCCAGATCGATGCCTCTCGGTGAAAAATCGACTTCAAATTTTTCACGAAAGAGCTGTCCCCGGACATTTTCCTTTTCCATGCCCAAAGACAGCTCTTTTTTCTGATCCATCCGGGCAGCAGCAGACCGCGCCACCGACGGAAAGATTCCGTCCAGCGACGCCGCAAAATAACCTTTTCTCGGGACCGCCTCAAGGTAGCCCTCGGACACCAGCTGCTCATAGGCGAGCTGCGTCGTGCTCCGGCTTACCTTCAGGCTCTTCGCAAGCTCCCTGGATGAAGGGAGCTGCTTTTCCGGTCTAATGTTGCCTTTTCGGATCTCATCTTTAATATACTGATAGATCTGTTCGTACAGGGGACGGTCCCCCTGCACATTTAACGGTACGATCAATTCCATAAATCTTTATTTCGGAAGCTTGAAGGAGCTCTTTAAGGAAACGATACGGTTGTATACCGGCTGTCCTTCCTTGCTGTCCTTGCAGTCTACGCAGTAGTAACCATTTCTCATGAACTGGAAGCTGTCGTATGCCTTTGCCTCCATAAGCTTCGGCTCAACATAAGCAGTCGTGATCGTCTTGGAGTTCGGATTTAAGTTCAGGGTTCCGTCAGCATTCAGTTTGCCCTTCTCCTCGTCGACGATATTCTCATAGAGACGGCACTCTACTTTTCCGGCTGTCGGAGCGGATACCCAGTGGATCGTTCCTTTTACCTTTCTGCCGGTAAAGCCAGAGCCGCTCTTTGTCTCCGGATCGTATGTGCAGTGGATCTCTGTCACATTTCCGTTCTCGTCTTTCTCGAAGCCTGTGCATGTTACGAAGTAAGCGCCCATAAGACGTACCTCGTTGCCCGGGAAGAGACGGAAGTACTTCTTCGGCGGGTTCTCCATGAAGTCCTCACGCTCGATATAGAGTTCTCTTGAGAACGGAACCTCACGTTCACCCATCTCCGGGTTCTCAAGGTTGTTCGGGATGCTTAACATCTCGGTCTGTCCTTCCGGATAGTTGTCGATGATAAGCTTTACCGGATCGAGAACAGCCATCATTCTCGGGCGTTTTAACTTCAGATCCTCACGGATGCAGTACTCAAGCATTGCGTAGTCCACGGAGCTGTTTGCCTTGGAAACGCCTACAAGCTCAACGAACATTCTCAGTGCTTCCGGTGTGTATCCTCTTCTTCTGAGGGCCGCGATCGTTACAAGACGCGGATCATCCCATCCGTCTACGATTCCGTCCTCAACGAGTTTCTTGATGTATCTCTTACCTGTTACCACGTTTGTCAGGTACATCTTCGCGAACTCGATCTGACGCGGCGGGTTCTCGAACTCACACTCTCTTACGACCCAGTCGTAGAGCGGTCTGTGGTCCTCGAACTCAAGAGTACAGATCGAGTGTGTGATGTGCTCAACTGCGTCCTCGATCGGGTGAGCGAAGTCGTACATCGGGTAGATGCACCACTTGTCACCGGTGTTGTGGTGAGTCATATGGGCGACACGGTAGATAACCGGGTCACGCATATTGATATTCGGGGATGCCATATCGATCTTCGCGCGGAGAACTTTCTCTCCGTCCTTGTACATGCCGTTCTTCATGTTCTCAAATAACTGAAGGTTCTCTTCGATAGAACGGTCACGGTACGGGCTGTTCTTACCAGGTGTTGTGAAGTCGCCGCGGTACTCCTTAATCTGCTCAGCGGAGAGATCGCAGACGAAAGCTTTTCCCTTTTTAATTAACTTTACAGCGCACTCGTACATCGTATCGAAGTAGTCGGACGCGAAGAACAGTCTGTCCTCAAAATCAGCGCCGAGCCACTTTACATCCTCTGTGATGGAGTGTACGAACTCAGTCTTCTCCTTCGTCGGGTTTGTATCATCAAAACGAAGATTAAACTTTCCGCCGTACTCTTTTGCGAGACCGGAGTTTAAGATGATGGATTTCGCATGTCCGATATGAAGGTAGCCGTTCGGCTCCGGTGGGAACCGGGTCTGGACATGGTCATATACTCCTTCCGCAAGATCTTTATCAATTTCCTGTTCGATAAAGTTTTTGGAAACTACTTCTTTTGTTTCCTCAGCCGGTGTCATATTCTCAGCCATATCAATTCCTCCATTTCGTTTTTTCAATAACATGCCCGTACATCTTTTCTATTTTAAGTTCCCGCCATTTTTATTTTTCCGGCGGACCAGATATCGAACTGTTATGTATATAATACTTAATACTAGCACATTTTGTCAAAGAATTAAAGGGGAAATTTCACATGTTTCCGTAGAATTGTTTTCTTCGTTCGCATCCTAGTCGTTTCTTTCAGTTTTTTTGAAAATCATGGTCAAAAATCACAGAAAATCCTTTGACGAAATTCCCTTCCGGGATTATACTGTGGGTATAGCCTGCTAAAAATTTCACAAATTTTATAGAACCCGGAGGAAATGATATGGACAAGAATTCTTTCGATCTGATTACATTTGGCGAGATCATGCTGCGCCTCTCACCGCCGCGCCATGCCCGCATCGTCGATGGTGATATTTTTGAAAAACGTGCCGGCGGAGCAGAACTCAATGTTGCTTCCGGCGTCGCCCTTTTAGGACTTCGTACCGGTATCGTTTCCAAGCTTCCGCAGAATGAACTCGGAACCTTTATCAAGAACAGGATCCGTTTCGTCGGAGTGTCCGATGACTATCTGGTCTACGATGATACGCCGGACGCGAGACTCGGTCTCTACTATTATGAGATGGGAGCTGCCCCGAGAAAACCTACGATCGTCTATGACCGCCACCAGGCATCCGTCACAAGGATCAAGATGAGCGAGATCCCGGAGGACATCTACCACTCCGCGAGAATGTTCCACACAAGCGGAATCTCCCTGGCTCTCTGCCAGAATATGCAGAACGTCGCTGTGGAGCTGATCCGCCGCTTCAAGGCCACCGGAGCCACGATCTCCTTTGACGTGAACTACCGCGCGAACCTCTGGGGTGAGGAGGAGGCGAGAAAGACGATCGAGGAGATCCTTCCGCTCGTCAACGTGCTCTTCGTCTCCGAGGAGACAAGCCGCCGCATGTTCAAGAAGACCGGTGACCTGAAGGATATCATGAAGAGCTACGCCACCGATTACGGCGTAAAGATCGTTGCCACCACCCAGCGCACGGTCATCAGCCCGAGAAAGCACAACTTCACCTCCATCGTCTACGATGCCCGCTCCGATAAATTTTACACAGAAGCGCCATACAACGATATCGATGTGATCGACCGCATCGGTTCCGGTGACGCCTACGTCGCCGGTGTTCTCTTCGGTCTCTTAAAATACGGAGATCCGGAAAAAGCCATGC
>CAVIYT010000047.1:0-2213 GCA_963646925.1 Paludibacteraceae bacterium | reverse complement strand
TCCCTGGTTATTAAAGAAAAACCACTTATGATCCGGAGTCTGATACCAGCCGGTATGCATCTTTCCTTCAATTCCCTCTGCTGCCGTATCAAAATAGTACCAATGACCACCAATCTTCTGCCAGCCGGTAGCCATCTTTCCATCTGATGGATTCAGATAATACCAGCCGCTTTCTGTTTTTACCCAACCGGTATATGCTTTTTGATCTGAATTGTAAAATTTCCATGTACCGTTCTCATTTTTCCAGTTTCCGGTCACGCTTGCTGCCGCATATCCCGGGAATCCGGTTTGCGCAGCAATTGCTGCTGAAAGCAGTACGAGTGCCGCCTGGTTTTTCAGTGACTTTTTCATGTCATCCTCCTGTATTTATCCCCAATCCAGATAACGATCCTGTCTTGTGGTAGTTAGTTAGATGTTGCTAACTATTTTTATATTAGTTCCGGCTAACTCAATTGTCAACCCAATTTTCCTCTACTAAATTGACTTTATTTTTCACTTTATAGGAAAGACCTCCTACGGCGCTCTTTCCTATAAAGCAAAAAAGTACCTGCCTCATAATCAGAAACAGATACTTTTAAATTGATCCTTATTCTCCTTTAATTCCCGCACGTCCGGATCGGAATCACATTCTTGTAGTTATTCCCCTCAAAATCATAATCCGCGATCCTGCACCGCCAGGAACTGCAGTTTTTAAACGAGATCAGGCAGGAGCTCGCATCCGACGGCATCGACCTTACGGTCACCTGCTTCGGTCTCGGATACGGCCGCTATATGTCCGACTATCTGCGCGAAAAAGATTCCGTTCTTCCGGATCTCGTGGTCTCCACGGACCTGGAAGTCTTTGAGGATGAGCGGATCTGGAACCGTTTTAAAGAACAGGGACTTCTTCCATTGAAAGAGTTCTTCCCGGTAAAAGATCTTCTGGAGCTTAGAGAACTCAAAAAAGATCCCACGCTTCTTCCCTACCTGGCGATTCCCCTCGTGTTCTACTCCGACACAGAGCTTTTTCGGCAAGTCGGACGAACCGCAGACTTCTCGTTCCGTCCGAATCATTCCTGAGCTCCCTTCCCGCAGAAACCTTCTACGAAATGTATCACAGGGTCTTCCCGGCGGGCTCATAAAACGCCTCCCGCATATGGCTCACCGCCCGTTTCTCGATTCTCGACACATAGGACCGGGAGATCCCGAGTTTTTCCGCGATCTCCCGCTGCGTGTGTTCCTTCGTCCCGAACAGTCCATATCTCATGCGGATCACGGTCCGCTCCATCTCCGTGAGATTTTCCCTGTACGCCTCATAAAGACACCTCACATCCTGCTTGATGATCACGGTCTCAAGGACTTCCCTGTCCCCCGCCTCCAGGACATCCAAGAGGCTCACCGTCTCCCCGTCCTTATCCGCGCCGATGGGATCGTAGATGGAGACTTCCCTGGAAAACTTCTTCCCGGCTCGGAACATCATTAAGATCTCATTCTCCACACACTTTGCCGCATAGGTGGCAAGACGTGATCCTTTCTCCACATTGAAGGTATTTACAGCCTTTATCAGTCCGATGGTCCCCACTGACAGGAGATCATCCATATCGTATCCGGTCTGCTGGTACTTCTTTATGACATGGGCAACCAGACGAAGGTTCCGGTTGATCAGCACTTCTCTCGCTTCCAGGTCGCCCTCTTTGTAACGCTTCAGGTACTCCCGCTCTTCCTGTACGCTCAGTGGTTTCGGAAATGTCTTCAAAGAAAGCCGCCTTAAGCTTCATTACCTTATTCTATGCAGGCGAGACTGTTCAAGTGCTTTTACAACTTTTTATATTATTCTATCCGGGGGCAAGGCACGGCAGCGCGGCACAATATGTATCCTTTCTCCGGACGCACGGCAGAAAAGGCGCTGAACGATCAGGATTTCTGATGATCAGCGCCTTTTTTACTATAATGCTATTCTATTCTTCTTTTACTGGATCCATGCACCGTTTTTATCGACCTTGTATCCATCCGGTGTTGTGGTATCCGAAAGCATCGCTCCAAGGGTTCCCTTGTCGGATGCTGTATTGAAGTAATACCACTTGCCGTCGATCTCGTGCCAGCCGGTGTACATATGGCCTCTGGTGTTGTCATATTTTGTATGCAGATAATACCAGTTGTTGTTCCAGTAGAACCAGTCATCTTCCATCCAGCCGTCTACATCGAAGTAGTACCAGTCGGAACGTCCGTTCCAG
>CAVIYT010000046.1:0-19542 GCA_963646925.1 Paludibacteraceae bacterium | reverse complement strand
AGTCCATAATAATTTCACCGCTCGGGCCGACCGGGGCAAGCTGCTTGATTCCGCCGCCAAAACGGCTTCCAATTCCTGCTGCCATGATGACAAGAGATGTCTTTTTCATGTAACAGTCCTCCTTTATCTGATGATTCTTATCGCACTCATTTGGAAATATCATAACACAAACACCGCGGGTTTTCAATCAAACTAGGGCTTCCACACATTTTTTAAGAAATTTGTAACTGTTATTTTACTTATATATTCTCGAATTTTCATTCATAATCTGCGAACTTCTTATTTGTGATCCTGGATTCTGTAAAACAGACAATCTAATTGCCCGTCAGTTCAAATCTTATATTTGTATTTTAGAGTTCGATCATATCGATCAGCTCCTGAAGGTCATTGATAAACATGGATGTGTGGTAACCATCCGCAGCCGCATGGGCGATATTGACGCAGAACGGCATCGTGAGTGTTCCGTCATGCTCCGTGAATTTACCGCAGGTGATGATCGGGAACAGCATCGGGGTTCCGTTCTCCGTGTAGGCGGAGTGGCCGGTGAAATTCAGCCATGGGATCATGGAGATACAGTAAAAGTTCTGGGGCTGTCCCGGTTTTGCCTTTACGGCCTTTACATCCTTATAAGTCTCCATGCCACTTCGCATATTTTTATAGAAGGTCTCAAAGTCTTCCGTGTACTCGGTCCAGATGTCGGAGAATGTGTGGTCATCCTCGTGAAAGATCGTGTAGTTTGGATGGAGCACATCGTAGTATCCCGGATTTCCGTCCTTATCCCGTCCCATGCGGAATTCTTTTGTTGCTGCGATCTGTTTTGAAACGCAGTAGACGAAAGCCGGATAAAATTTCAGGCCTTTTTCTTTGACCTGGCGGTGCAGTTTTGTGATATCTAAGGAGACGGTCACGCTGTAACCGCACTTTAACAGGTTTGTATAATAATCATAATGGGAATTTCTCTCCCAGGTGGTTCAGTCGATCGGAGTAAATTTCATATGGATGATCTCCTTTGCTGGACAGATCCGGCGGATTATTTTGATACTTCTTTCTCATCTGTCGATATCTGTAATATTTCTCTATGATTTATTATACATGAATTTTCTGCGACTTCCACCTGAATCAGCCTTTTTAACAGCTTTTTCCCATGTTATCAGCCGCTTATTTACATCGGATGTTTTTTATTCTGATATATATAAACAGAATCTTACATTTACGTCAAATGTTCGATACTTAGTGCCAAACATTCTGTCATCTGTAAGATCCTGCTTTTTTCATATAATCCTTATTTCTTTGCTTCCATCACTTCGATTTTGCACACCTTTTTGTTGCATGCAATTCCATAATAAAAGACTCTTTTCATTCCTTCCTGGAAGAACTCATATCCATAGTCTTTATCCTGTATCTGTTTTAACGCTTTTTGAGCCATTTCTTCCTCATGTCCTGCATCCGCATACTTTACTTCAATAACAATTCCCGTGCCAGAATTTGAGATCCTGACTGTAATATCACTGAATCCATCCCCTGACTCCCGGTTGGATCTGACGATCCAATCGCTCTTATAACTCAAAATTCCAAGCAGGATTCCCTGATAAAAGTTTTCTTTCCGTGACCGCTGTACAAATGTATCCCTGATACTGATCGTCTGTCTCATATATTCCGTAAATAAAGCTTCTACCTGTTTCGCTTTTCCTGTCTCTAATGCGCTGCAGAACGAATCAGCCATGGTTCCATCGTTCTTTACATTTTCCCGGAACATTTGCAGAATATGTTCTGTGATAATGTTGCGAATCTCCTGATTTGGAATTGCCAGATCATATCTGTTTCCATCTGGTTCCCCTCTCTGTGTTAAATACCCAGTCATAAACAGAGTACTCCAGAGATTATCCATAGAAGAATACAGTTCCTTATAAGTTAGCTCCTGATTAATATTTTTTTGTATCGAACCACCATTGACAAGAAGTTCCAGTTCTTCTTTCGTTACCCCTGTCTGATCTTCCAATCCATCAATAAAGTGGTAAATCATTTCATTTCCGCTTGTATTCAGCCAATAATTCTGAGGCGGAAGGTCCGTGTCCTCAATATGATCGCTGCAATAGTTGATTACATCCCAGGGGCAGTAGACATCTGCTTTTCCAAATCGGTATCCATCATACCAGTTCTTTACCGTTTCATAATCTAAATCGAGCTTGTAGTAGTGAAGCATATCTCTTACTTCATCATCCGTAAAGCCGAAATATTCGTCGAATGCAACTTTTGTAATTGGGAATATCTTAAAATTGTTCAGTCCCGTAAAAATACTTTCTTTTGCTACGCGCAGACACCCGGTCAACACTGCAAATTTCAAACTGTCATTTGTCTTCAGAACATTCTCAAACAAATTTCAAATCAGCAGCGCCATCTCATCATAATATCCGTTTTCATTTGCCTTTGCCAACGGAACATCATACTCGTCAATCCAAACAATGACTTTCCTGCCATAGCCTCGTTCGAGCAATTCTGAAAGTTCTTTTAAGCTGTATACAAGTGTATCCTGCATCATACCGCGGTCCATTAATTCTTCAAACAGCTTTTTGTCAACATCGCTGAGTTTCTGGCTGCCCAAGGGAATAAATGCCCTCCTCGTCTCTGCATTAATAATTTTTACAAGGCTGCTGCAGGCACCTGGAAAATCACTGGCATTTACACCTTTCAGACTGATAGAGATCACAGGAAACTGGCCCATATATTTTTCACATAATTCCGAGTTCTGTGAAATATACAATCCTCGGAAAAGTTCAGGATCCGCCCCTATTTCAAAAAAGCTGCGGAGCATACTCATATTCAGGGACTTTCCGAAACGCCGCGGGCGTGTAAATAGGTTAGCCTTTCCCCACTGGTTCAAAAGCTGTTCAATCAGTTTTGTTTTATCTACATAATAGAAATTATCTCTTCTTATTTCTTCAAAATTTTCGATTCCTACCGGAAGCTTCAGAAGCTCTGTCATATGCGTCTCCTCCTTTCCCTGTGCCGTTTTCTTCATTTTACCATCTGTCATTTGCACATGCAAGTTGAAACAATTGAATCGATTTACCGCATTTTATTGTTCCTGAATTATTTCGATCCATTCATCTTCACTTAATCCTTTGGAAATGTCCAACGAGTACGAATACTCCCCATCTGTCCAGACAGCTAAGGTAAACGCGTCCGTTTCTCCTTTCAGCGTCACAGTATTCGCTCCAACCGTAATTTCTTTCACGTTGGAATACACATTATAATCTCCGGAGACATCATCTGTTCCCATACCTTTTCGGAATACTGCGGTCTCTCCTTCTCCGTTATACTCGATCTGGGCCATCTCGCCCCAGTAGGAGTTGTATACCTCGTTTTCAACGGTAAACGGGAGGCCGATCACTTCGCTTACCGGGAAATTTACGGCGGCGGAAAGTTCATCGATAGAATTTACTTCCACCATACCGTTTGCAATGGCAACACTTTCTTCCGTTCCCTGCTCTCCCGGTCCTGTGAGTTTCGGCCAGGCAAAGGTGCATACCAGAAGGATCGCGATACAGGCGGCCGCTGCCGTTATATTTCGCATCTTTCGTCCACGGAGCCGGCGGATCTTTGACTCTTTTCTGCTTTTCGCCGCCTTTTCCGTCTCCAGGTTCAGATTCTCCACATAGCTGAGAATCCGCCTCCGCATTGCCTCATCTACCTCGATTTTGTTCATGATCTCATCATACTTCTTCAAAATCGTACTCTCCCTTCAGAACTTCCTTAAGCTTCTCCCTGCCCCGTCGAAGATCGGAGCGGACCGTCGATTCGTTTCTTCCGAGAACCTTCGCGATCTGGGCTGTCTGATAACCCTCATGGTAAAACAGGTGGATCACCTCCCGGTATTTTACCGGCAGGCTCTTTACCGCCTCCCACACAAAGGACAGGTCTTCCCGCTCTTCCGCCACAAGCTCATCATTCAGTTCATCCGTCTCCCGTAGTTTATTGTACTCGATCCGGTTTTTGCTTAAATTTCCGGCGACCCGCAGAAGCCAGGCCTTTTCATGATTCTCATTTTCAAATTCCGGTGCCGTCTTCAAAAACTGCACCAGAGTGTCCTGAAGGACTTCCTCCGCATCGCTCATATTGTGAAGATACGTGTAGGCATAGCGCAGAATACTGTCCCCGAATCTTGTTAAGATCATCTCAGCCCGGCGGTTTGTCTCCGCCTGGCGCATCCGCGCTTCCCACTCTTCTTTTCCGATTACATTCTGCCCGCTCTGCCGGATTCTGTCCTTTGCCCCCGGCATAAAGGCCCAGATAAGGGCCTGCAGCCACCGGAGCAGGCGGAATCCCGGCAGCTCCCAGGCTGTCCATACTCCCATTCCCGTTTTTCTCCCTGTTTTATCAGTATTCTGTCATATGAAACTTTATCCGCAGCCAGAGCCGTCCGCTCCGACATTCATTCTCAGCCGACCTGCCCTGCCATTCCAGTCATCTCATCCGCCGAGATTCCAGCTTCTGCATACATAGAATAAGTATAACCATCCTCCGTCCAGGTGGCAAGAAATACCTTATCGTCCTCTCCCTTTAAGGTCACTTCACGATCTTCTGCCTGAACCTTCTGTTCCTGGGCATAAGCTGTGTAGTCTCCGCTGATATCCTCAGTTCCCGGCGCTTTCCGGATCCGGATCTCCTGATCCTCAGAATTCCAGAAGATCACCTCGATCGTCGGTGCATCGGCAGAATCCAGCACCTGGATCATCTTCTTTCCATATTCTTTCGGAATCTCCGGAAGCTTCAGATCAAAACCAGCCATATCTTTCGCCTCCTCCATCGTTTTTACCTCGGTCCAGGGATTCGCGATCTGGGCATTTTCGGACGCTGCCGGTGAATTTTTCATCGTCTCGATCACCGCAGTCTCCTTTATCTCCTGTTTTCCGTTTCCGCAGGCGCTTACAGAAGCTGCCATCATAACTACTGCTGCGAACATTACTAAATTCTTCTTATACATATTGATTCCCTCACTATTCTTCATATTGATTCCGGCATCTTTGCCGTTCTACCCTATATACAGCCGGGCAATAGGAAATGTTGCAGGAAATATAATTTTTTTATTGTTTCTCCTTCTGCCAGACAAAAAGGAAACCCACTGCAGTCAATCCGATCGTCACCACCCATGAGATCGGGAATACCACGAACAGGATCTCCTGGGTGTGAAAATGGGCAAACACGGTAAAGATCCAGGCGATCCGCAGAAGACATGTTCCAACGACCGTGAGTATTGCTGGAAGAGTGGAATGTCCCATGCCGCGCATGACTCCGGCGGGGACTTCGTAAAATCCGCAGACCGGCTCAAATGCCAGGATCAGCGCGATTCGAAGGCAGGAGGCCCGGATCACCTGGGGATCCGATGTGAAAAGTGCAGAGGAACCTTCTCTCCAGAGTGTCAGCGGAACTGTGATCCCCGCCGAAAATATAGCCGAAAATAACAGACAGATCCACAGGATCCGCAGACACCGCCGCCTCTCCCCCGCCGCGAAATTCTGGCTTGTAAACGTGGTTGCAGCCTGACCGAAGGCCGTGATCATATAGTAACCGAAATATTCAAAGTTCATGGCGATGGTACTTCCTGCTGCAGCGATAGCACCAAAACTGTTGACCGATGCCTGTACAAAAATATTGGCAAAGCAGAACACGGCACCCTGGACCGCCGCCGGAATGCCGATCATAAGTACAGAGCGGGCGCATTCCCCGCAAAGCCGCAGCCTGCGGACCGACAGACTAAACTCCCCTTTTTCCCTGATAAGCCAGAAAATAACCAGCGTCGCGGAAAAAGCTGTGGAGATCGATGTCGCCGCCGCAACCCCCGCAACTCCGAGTCTGCAGATGACCACGAAGAAAAGATTCAGGATTATGTTCAGAATCCCCGACAATGTCAAAGCCAGGAATGGTCTGCTGCTGTCACCGTTTGCACGCAGGATCGCAGCGCCGAAATTATAGAGCATTAGAAACGGGTATCCGAGATAATAGATCTTCAGATACAGCACGGCAGCATCAAATACCTCCGCCGGTGTCCGGATCGCCGCAAGCAGTGGTCCCGCTGTCAGCCAGCCCACCGCCATGCCCGCGGTTCCGAATATCAAAGCCAGAAGCACCGATGCGTGGACCGCATCCTGAATTCCATCCGCATTTTCCTCACCGATCATGCGTGCGATCAGCACATTCGCGCCCACAGCCAGCCCCGATGCCAGCGTCACGAGAAGTGCCACGATCTCCCCGTTGGTGCCCACCGCCGCCAGGGCATTCGCATCGGTGAAATGGCCCACAACGGAGGTGTCCGCCGCGTTGAATAACTGCTGCAGCATGCTGCTGAGCGCGATCGGGAGCGCAAAGCGGATGATCTTTCCCATAAGCGGACCATGGATCATGTCCACAGTTGATGATTTTTTCATATATTCTCCCCTCCATCCAGTATTTCTTTGAAGTCAGATCTGTCGTCATCGACTCGCCCGCCCTTCGCCTGACTACTCTCAAAACTTCTATGGTTTCTTCTTGAAAAAATATACTGCATCAATTAGAATTTAAAAAGAGAATATATTTCATGATATATATCAAAAATCGGAATGCAAAATATCATAAAAAGGATAACATCATGGACAACAACCTTCAAAAATACCTTGCTTTCATAAAAACTGTGGACTCCGGCAGCTTCACCCGTGCCGCAGAAGCTTTAAACTACTCCCAGTCCTCCGTCAGCAAAATGATCGCCGACCTGGAAAAAGAATGGAATGTCACGCTTCTGGAGCGCGACCGGAACGGCGTCCATCTCACCGGTGCCGGAGAGCAGATTCTGCCCTATGCGAGGCAGCTTGTCGGGGATTACCGGAAACTGGAAGAACATGTGAATCTTCTTAATGGGATCCAGACCGGCGTGATCCGCATCGGAACATTCGCCAGTACCGCCATCAACTGGCTGCCGAATATCGTGGCGGAGTTTCAGAAAGATTTCCCGATGGTGGAGTGCGAGATGCTGCTTGGGGATTACGGGGAGATGGAGCGCTGGATCCGGGATGGACGGGTGGACTGTGGGTTTTTAAGTCTTCCGTCACAAGGAAATGGGCAGAATCCGTCATTTTCTTCATACGCCACTGACAATGACCTGTCCGAATACGAACTGACCGAAGATGGGCTGCCTCAAGACAATCCGACTCCAATTTCTACAAATGCATCCTGCTCCCTTGAGTTGACATTCCGTCTGTATAAAACTATGGGGCTATATGCCGCCTCGTTGAAGATGGATGAATACATGGTAATACTTCCAGTCGGACATCCCCTGTCCGAAAAGCAGGTGATCGATCCCCACGATCTCGACGATCAGCCGTTTCTTCTCCTGGAACACGGCGGCAAAACCGAAGTTTCTGAGATCCTGGAGCGCAGCCATATTCACCCGAATATCCGCTTCACGACATGGGAGGACTACGCGATTATGGCCATGGCAGAAAAGGGACTTGGCATCGGGATCCTGCCTGGCATGATTTTAAAGAGGATTCCATACAATCTGGAAATTCGCCCGCTTGCAATGCCTTATTACAGAATTATCGGAATCGCCGTAAAGGATCCGAAGAGACTGTCCCCGGCTGTGAAAAAATTCTTCGAATATCTGAAATACCGTGAATAAGAAAGAATGGAGGAATTTTCTATCACCTACAGAACCTGCCGCTGGCAGTTTCTTCCGGATGCATGGCAAAAAAACACCCTGGCGCAGGCTCTATTTGAACCTGTTCCAAGGTGTTCTGGGGGCATGTTTCATATTGGGTTTTATACGATCTTGCTTCCGTTGGCTGTCATCTTGAACTTCGCGCCCAGCATCTCGCAGGCGCGGCGGCACATCAGCATGCGCTGTAAGAAGATCTCAAAGTACTCCAGCATGGAGCAGATGTTTTCATCGATCTTTAAGTTCAGGGTGATGACTTTCTTCTCTTCATTTACCTTTAATTTCGCCTCTGTGACCGCATAGTTTACACGGTCATGGATATCAAAGGATGCCATCTCTTTCTGGCGGACGCGGTTTCTGCGGACATCCGTCTTATCGGCGATGATGAGCGCCGCGGAAATCGGATCCACGGCTCCACCTGTGGATTCGTCGTGGTTTCCGATGGCGGAGACAATGATCGCGCGGTCCGCGATCGGGAGATCCGTCTTTTCCAGGATCTGTGCCGCTAAGAGGGCGCCGTACTCCGCGTGATGATGGCGGTTGATCGCGTTTCCCATGTCATGCATGAAACCGGCGATCTTTACCAGCTCGATATCGTGATCTGAGTAACCGAATTTCTTTAAGATCATAGCCGCCCGCTCCGCAACCATCGCGCAGTGTGCTTCCGAATGATCCGTAAATCCCAGGGTTCCCAGGTTGTCGTTTCCTTTTTTGAGGTAAGCTAAAACTTCCTCGTTCTTCTTAATTTCCTTGTATGTCATATTCTTTTTTCCTCTGTCGCAGTCGACCTACATCGTGACTGCTCTTTCCTTTTTTCTCTTATTTTCACGACCATATCATATAGCATTTCAGAGAAACAGGCTATCATGCTTCGGTAAAAGAATGTAAAATCCATGTAAAATCATATTCTATCGGAATTTCTTTAAATAACCCATCGCATCTTCACCCTAAAATTCAAACAGCAAAAAATTCAGTTCATGTTTTATAAATTTTTGTAAAGTTCTTCTTGACATATGTACGAAATCGTACTATGATGCTACGTACGATTTCGTACATTCATGTCTGTATAACTGTACGCAGGAAAGGTATAAACTTTTCCGCGGCAGGTACAGTCAAAAAAATGAAAGGACATCCTATGAATATTTCACTTTCTGACCACTTTACCTACCCCAAACTCCTGCGATTCACGTTTCCGTCTATCGTCATGATGATCTTAACGTCCATCTACGGAGTTGTGGACGGCGTCTTCGTCTCAAACTTTGTGGGTTCCGAGGCCTTCGCGTCCATCAATATTGTCATGCCGTTCTTAATGATCTTAGGCGCTATCGGCTTCATGGTCGGCAGCGGCGGAAGTGCCCTGGTGGCTCTCACATTTGGAACCGGGGATGAGAAAAACGCAAGAGAGATATTCTCTCTTCTCGTCTATGTTCTGATTGCGGTTGGTCTTCTCTTTACCCTGGGCGGTGAGATCTTCTTAGCCCCGATGGCAAGACTCATGGGTGCTGATGACGCTCTCCTTCCCTACTGCGTCCGCTACGGCCGAATCGTCCTGTTGGCACTGATCCCGTTCATGCTGCAGAATGTATTCCAGAGCTTTTTCGTTGTTGCGGAGCGCCCGCAGCTCGGACTTATGGTCACCATCGCCGCAGGACTTACAAATATGGTCCTGGATGCGTATTTTATCGCGTTCCTGCACCTCGGCGTTGTTGGTGCCGCCTCCGCAACCGCGATCAGCCAGTCCGTCGGCGGTCTGATCCCGCTCATTTACTTTATTCTTCCGAATAAGAGCAAGCTCCGCCTCGGAAAGACCCATATGGACTTCCGCGCCCTGTTAAAGGCATGTACAAACGGTTCTTCTGAGTTTATGACGAACATCTCCATGTCCATCGTAAACATGCTCTACAACTGGCAGCTCATGCGTCTCGCCGGTTCCGACGGTGTTGCTGTATACGGTGTCATCATGTATGTAAGTTTTATTTTCGCGGCGCTCTTTCTCGGCTACTCCATGGGAAGCGCTCCGATCGTGGGCTATCACTATGGTGCCGGAAATAAGAGCGAGTTAAAGAACCTCTTCGGAAAGAGTTTCCGCCTGATTCTGATATTCCAGATCATTCTGACGATACTGGCAGAAACAGGTGCCCCATTTCTGGCTGGAATTTTCGTCCGCTATGACGCGAACCTCTTGGACATGACGGTCCATGCGTTCCGCTCGTACTCCATCTCCTTCCTGCTCATGGGCTTCAGCATTTACTCATCATCCTTCTTTACGGCATTGAACGATGGTTTCGTCTCCGCGACGATCTCCTTCTGCCGTACCATGCTGTTCGAGACAGGCTCGGTCATCGTCCTGCCGTTCTTCCTCGGTGTTTCCGGAATCTGGTATTCCATCATCGTGGCGGAATTTATGGCGGTATGCCTGTCACTGTTCTTCCTGATCCGGAAGGCGAAGAAATACGGCTACGCATAAGAGGAGGCACCCCATGTACATTGCATTTAAAGAATTCTACAATTGCCTCAGCCAGATCGACAGCGCCTACCATGACGCCGCGCTGAGGCTTGGGCTCACGGACAGCGAGCTCGACATCCTCTACTCCATCAATATGCACGGTTCCGGCTGCAACCAGAGTATTTTCTATAAGGAGACCGGCACCACAAAATCCACGATCAACTCCGCCGTGCGGAAAATGGAACAGGCGGGGTATCTGTACCTGAAACCTGGAACAGGTCGGAACACCTGCGTGTTTCTCACAGAAAAAGGGGAAGAGCTCATGAGGAACACGGCTCACCGCCTGATTGCCATTGAAAATGAGATCTTTGAGAGCTGGTCTCCTGAAGAGCAGCAGATATTTATGAAATTGAACCAAGATTTTGCGGCAAAATTCGCAGAGAAAATGCGGACATTATAACTGTCTCATGAGATTCACCATCTCGATCGCTGACAGCGCGCAGTCATAACCTTTATTTCCGCCTTTGCTTCCGGCGCGGGCGATGGCCTGCTCGATATTTTCTGTGGTCAGGACTCCGAAGAGCACCGGCATCTTCTCCGCAAGGCCCACCTGGGCGATTCCCTTGGAGACCTCGCTGCACACATAGTCATAATGTGTGGTATCGCCGCGGATCACGGCGCCGACGCAGATGATCGCGTCGTACTTGCCGGACTTTGCCATTGCGGATGCCGCGACCGGGATCTCGAACGCGCCTGGAACCCATGCCGCCGTGATGTTGTCCTCATCGACACCGTGGCGGACAAGTCCGTCGACGGCTCCGCCTAAGAGCTTGTTTACGATGATCTCATTGAAACGGGATGCAACGATCCCCACTTTCATGCCTTCCGGTGCTACTACTTTTCCTTCTAATACTTTGATCTCTTTCATGATGATTCTCCTTTTCTTATATACTCTAAATTTTCTCACACTTTAATTTTCGTAAAGATATGTCCCATCTTCTCCTGCTTCGTTTTCAGATAAAAGCTGTCGTACTGCTGCGGATCGATCTCGATCGGCACGCGCTCATGGATCTCAAGGCCGAAGCCGGAAAGTCCGTAGATCTTCTCAGGATTGTTTGTGAGAAGTCTCAAGGATTTTACACCCAGGTCCCTCAAGATCTGCGCACCGATCCAGTATTCCCGAAGGTCCGGCGCGAATCCGAGGCGGATATTCGCCTCCACCGTGTCATATCCCTGTTCCTGGAGCACATACGTCTTCAACTTGTTGATCAGGCCGATGCCGCGGCCTTCCTGGCGCATGTAGAGGATGATTCCGCGACCTTCCGCCTCCACCTGACGCATGGCAGTCTGGAGCTGTTTTCCGCAGTCACAGCGCATGGAGCCGAACACGTCACCGGTCAGGCACTCGGAATGGACTCTGCAGAGCACGTCCTCGCCGTCCCCGATATCCCCTTTCACGAGAGCCACATGGTGTTCCCCGGTGATGTCGTTCACATAGCCGTAGATCTTAAAATGTCCGTACTGGGTGGGCATGTCCGCGCAGGCTTCCTGCACCACATGTTTCTCATGAACACGGCAGTAATCCTGCAGTTCCTTGATCGTGATGAATTTGAGTCCATACTCTTTCGCCAGTTTCCAGAGGTTCGTGGTCCGCATCATGGTTCCGTCGTCCTCCATGATCTCGCAGCACACACCGCACTCGGGGAGTCCCGCCAGACGCATAAGGTCCACGGTCGCCTCGGTGTGTCCGTTTCTCACAAGGACACCGCCCCGTCTTGCCACAAGCGGGAATACATGGCCCGGTCTTCTGAAATCCTGGGGTTTTGTTGCCGGATCCACGCACTTCATCATGGTGTAGGAGCGCTCTGCCGCGGAGATTCCTGTTGTGGTGTCCGCGTGGTCAATGGAGACCGTGAAGGCCGTGCAGTGGTTGTCTGTGTTCTCAGATACCATCTGCGGGAGTCCAAGGCGTTCTGCCACCGCTGCGCTCATAGGAGTACAGATCAGTCCCTTTGCGTGACACGCCATGAAGTTGATGTTCTCCTGCGTCGCGAACTCTGCCGCGCAGATCATATCTCCCTCGTTCTCACGGTTCGGATCGTCCGTGACGAGAATAATTTTTCCCGCCCGAAGATCTTCGATTGCTTCCTCAATTGTGTTGTATTGCTCGTTCATATTTTCACGCCTTTCTGAAGTCCTTACAGTTGAAAGTTCTCTTTTCAACCGCTTTCAGCCAAACTCGTGCTGCTAAAATTTTTTCTTCGATTTCGTATTTTCTGTTCTGAATTTTTACATACCTTCAAATCGCCTGCTCTAAAATCCGTATTTCTGAAGGAACTCCATGCTGAGCCCCGAGCTTCCCCTTGCACTGCCCGCGGCATCACCAGCATCGGCTTTTCCCCGGTCCGCACCGGAATTTCCTCCGATATCCACAAATTTCCGGATATATTTCCCCACAATGTCATTTTCCAGATTCACCGGGTCTCCTGCCTTTTTCTTTAAGAGCGTTGTCTCCTCACCAGTATGCGGGATCACCGACACAGAAAAGTTCCGGTCCGTCACCGACGCCACCGTGAGGCTGATTCCGTCGATACAGATCGAACCTTTCTCCACGATCAGGTCCAGGATCTTTTCCCCGCATGCGATCGTGACCCATACCGCATTCTCTTCTCTTTTCATGAACTCGATCCATCCGGTTCCGTCGATATGTCCCGAAACGATATGTCCGCCGAACCGCCCGTCCGCAGCCATGGCACGCTCTAAGTTTACATAACTTCCGTTCTGCAGGGATCCAAGACTGCTTCTTCGCACGGTCTCCGCCATCACATCCGCGGAAAATTCGTTATTTTTCATGCTCGTGACCGTCAGGCACACGCCGTTTACCGCGATGCTGTCACCGATCTTTGTTCCTTCCAGAACCTTTTTCGCCTTTATCGTCAACGTGCCGGAATTTCCATGCAGGGAAAGCGCTTTCACCTGTCCGAGTTCTTCTACGATTCCTGTAAACAATGTTTCACTCCCTTTCCCATTTCAAATTTCTCTGCGTTTCACATTTATGTACCGCATATTTACACTCGCAGCTCCCGCTGCTTATTCTTTTTCAATCAACTCTGCCGTGAGGGTGGTGTTCAATCAGCTATCCTGGGATTCATTCACAGAATACCGTAGCATCAGGTCATCCCCGATCTTCTCCATATCTTTCAACTCCAACATCACCGCTTCCGGCGGATGCGCCACGCCAATCCCCGATACCGGAGTCTTCGCGCCAGCGCCGCCGAAGATCTTTGGGGCGATAAAAGCGCAGATCTCGTTTACGATTCCCGCCGACAGCGCCGCGTCATTCAATGTGCCGCCGCCCTCTAAAAGTACGCTGTCGATGCCCTGTTTTCCGAGATATTCCATAAGTTTTTTAAGGTCCACACGCCCATATGAGTCCGGAACTGATACGGTCTCCACACCGGCTGCGTGAAGCTGTTCCAGCTTCCCCGCATTTCCTGCCGTACTCCCGTTCTGAACCCAGATATCGCCGTTTTTTGCTCCATCGCAGCTCACATTGAGGTTTTTTCCTGATTCGGAATTCTCCCCGGCATACGCCACGATCGTCCGATATTCTTTCGCCGTCTTCACAATCTGTGAATCCATCGGAATTCGAAGCCCGCTGTCACAGATGATCCGCACCGGGCTTTTCTTTTCCGGTATCCGTACATTGAGCATCGGGTCATCCGCCAGAATTGTGCCGATCCCCACCATGATCCCCATGTACTGGTGGCGCAGCTCCTGCACCTTTTCTCTCGCCTTTTCTCCTGTGACCCACTTGGAGTCCCCAGTCCTCGCGGCGATCTTTCCGTCGGCTGTCATGGCGTATTTCATGACCACATAAGGCGTTTTCTTCGTGATGTAGTGGAAAAACACCGGATTCAGCGCGTCACATTTCTCCCGCAAAAAATCCTCTTCCACCCGCACCCCCGCTTTTCTCAAGATCGCCGCACCTTTTCCGGCAACCAGCGGATTCGGATCCCTGGATCCGATCACCACCCGGGCGATCTTCTGTTCCAGGATCGCCTCCGTGCAGGGCGGTGTCTTTCCGTAATGGCAGCACGGCTCCAGCGTCACATAGAGTGTCGCGCCCTCCGCGCTTTCCGTGAGCGACGCGATAGCATTCCGCTCCGCGTGAAGTTCTCCGCACCGCTCATGGTAACCTTCCCCGATGATCCTGCCGTCCTTCACGATCACAGCGCCCACAAGGGGATTCGGGTTCGTCCAACCGAGTCCCCTTTTCGCGAGTTCCATGGCCCGCCGCATGTAATCCTGATCCTTCATCTTCATCTCTCCTTTCCGCAAACCTGCCGCAGGGTATAAAAAATCCCCGTAGAGCAGGTGCCTACAGGGTTTTCATATTCGGTCTGTTGTCTCTGGTTTTGATGCCGTCCAAAGTTCAAATTCACTCGAACTTCAACTAACTTTTTCTAAATCATGTCCAACAAAAAGGCTCTGAAACAGTTTCCCATTTCAGAGCCATTGATCCAAGCTTTCTATGATCCGAATATTTCCTATCCATACCCGCTTTCGAGTATCAGATAGATTCCGCATACCACAAACAAACCTAAAATTCTTCTTTCATCCAGACTATACTGTCGGCCCCGGAATCTCACCGGATCATGCCTTTCGGCTCGCGGGCTTTACCGCCGGTAGGGACTTGCACCCTGCCCTGAAGACTTATTATTTAATTATCGTACCACTGACCGGTATTCCCATCAGCGATTGTCTACAATATACTCCTGTATTTTAACTTTGTAAAGTATTTTTAGCAGGAATTTTTATCATTAACAGACAATACCAGTCTGCTGCTTCCGACGCCTCAAAGCACTCCAGCCGCCCGAAACGCTACGCCGCTGTCCGTGCCCCATACACATAGACTCTTTGGCCGTCCACACTGATATATCCTTCCGTTCCCTTCTCCAAATATTCCCGGCTCAAAAAGCTGACCGGTTCTCCCATGCCCATCTTTGCCATGACACGGTAATGGTCACCTTCGAAGAAGGAACCTTCCACAGCGACCGGAAAGCCGTTTTCTCTCCGCTCGTCACCTGTCCACACCGCGTTCTCCGCGCGGAACCGGACCGTCACCTGGTCATTCTGGCGGATTCCGTCTCTGCCCAGTGTTCTGCAGACACCGCCGCCGATATCGATCATTTCCCCGCCGTCCACTCTCGCGTACCCGTGAACACGGTTTCCAATTCCCAAAAGCGCTGCCGCCGTCTCTGTCTTCGGGTTCATAAAGCAGTTCTGCGGAGTATCGATCTGCTCGATCCATCCTTTGTTCATGATCACAACACGGTCCGCCATGGAGAAAGCTTCCGACGGATCCTGTGTCACATAAAATACCGTAATGCCAAGTCTCCGAAACAGCATCGCCATCTTCGTTCTCATCTCCACCCGCAGCCCGATATCGAGACTGCAGAGCGGCTCATCCAGCAAAAGGAGCTCCGGCTTTGTGACCAGGGCCGCAGCAATCGCCGTTCTCTGGCGCTGTCCGGTGGAAAGTTCTGCCGGATATTTATGTTCCAGACCGTTCAGGTGCAGGAGCTCTATCACTTCCGGCACCAGTTCTCCGTCCTCCTGCTTTCCAAACCAGCTCTTCTTTAAGCCGTTTACGATATTTTCATAGACGGTCTTGTGGGAACATGTCTCAAAGCTCTGGGATACCAGATTCATATGGCGTTTCTCCGGTGCCAGGACATTACACTCTTCGGAGATCACTTTTCCGTTCATCGTGATCTTTCCGCCGTCCGGGGCAAGTTCTCCCGCGATGACGCCCAACAGCGTAGATTTTCCGCATCCGGAAGCTCCCACGACACCGATGATCTCACCCTTTTTGACTTCCATGCTGATTCCGCTGAGAACTGTTGTCTTTCCAAATTTCTTTGATATATCCTCGATCTTTAATATCACTTCTTGACGCTCTGCACTCATATCTTTTTCCTCCGCCATACTTTCCTGCCCATTTTCACTGTTTTCTTTTATTCTGTCTTTATCCTAGCTTTGCTCTGTAAAATTTGGCACCGTCCTTATCTAAAATCTATGTAAAATCAGCGCAGGCGAACCTTTTGCGCAAAAATCTTGCAGGGCGTCTGATTTCCTAGTATACTTGATCTATTAAGCACTGCTATTTTCGCAGTATAAGGAGGAAATTCCATGTTCAACTTTAATTTCTATACCCCGACCCGTGTCGTTTTCGGAAAGAATACCGAGGCGCAGATCGGAACTCTCGTAAAAAATGTAAACTGCAAAAAGGTCCTGCTCCACTACGGAAGCGGTAGCGTGATCCGCTCCGGTCTTCTCGGACGTATCAAGGAATCCCTGGCCGCGTCCGGAATCACATATGTGGAACTTGGCGGCGTTGTCCCGAACCCGCGTCTCTCCTTAGTCCGTGAGGGAATCGAGCTCTGTAAGAAAGAGGGCGTTGATTTTCTTCTCGCGGTCGGCGGCGGCAGTGTCATCGACTCTGCGAAGGCTATCGGCTACGGTCTCGCAAACGCCGGCGATGTCTGGGATTTCTATGAGCACACCCGCCAGGCATCCGCATGCCTTCCGGTTGGCGTTGTCTTAACCATCGCTGCGTCCGGAAGCGAGATGAGCAACAGCTCCGTTATTACAAACGATGAAACTCTTGAAAAGCGCGGCTACAACAACGATATCTCCCGCCCGGTATTCGCTGTCATGAACCCGGAAGTTACCATGACTCTCCCGCCGTACCAGACATCCTGCGGCTGCACCGATATCCTGATGCACACCATGGAGCGCTACTTCACAAACGGCGGGAATATGGAGATCACAGACGCGATCGCGGAAGGTCTTATGCGCACCGTGATCACAAACGCGAAGATCCTCGTGGATGATCCGAACAACTATGAGGCGAGAGCCGAAGTGATGTGGTCCGGAAGTCTCTCCCACAACGGTCTCACCGGCTGCGGAAACGACGGCGGCGACTTCGCCTCCCATCTCTTAGAGCACGAGATCGGCGGCATGTTCGACGTTGCCCACGGCGCAGGTCTTGCGGCGATCTGGGGAAGCTGGGCTAGATATGTTATCGACAACTGCACACCGCGTTTCGCGAAATTCGCGGTAAATGTTATGGGTGTCACTCCCGGAAAAGATGATATGGAGACAGGTCTCAAAGGCATCGAGGCGATGGAAGACTTCTACCGCGCCATCAGTATGCCGACAAACTTAAAGGAACTCGGCATCGATCCGACGGAAGAGCAGTTAGAGACCATGGCGAAAAACGCAAGAAGCGCTGCTGGCGGCCCGAAGGGATCCGCGAAGAAGCTGGAAGCGGAAGATATGTTAAAGATCTATCAGATGGCAGCTGGAAAATAAGAAAACCACAGCAGGCCAAACAGCCCTGCATAAAAAATAAATCAGTGAACCTGTCAGACAGACAGTTAACAGGCATAATGAAATGTCCGCCGCCAGGACTGGACACATGAACTGGCAATTAAAAACAGTAAAAAAGCCGGAACCCCTAAGGAAGTATCTTTCCTGGGATTCCGGCTTTTGCCGTTTCTTATAAATAATTATGAGTTGTAAATATCCTCGTTTAACATTCCCTCGGACTTTGCAACGTAGATCGCTGTAGCGGAGTCGCCGACAACGTTTAACGCTGTTACTAACATCTCGATCGGGCGGTTGATCGCGAGGATCAGGCTGTATGCTAAGAGCGCGCCATCGTTGATGTAGCCGAGACCGGAAAGAATCGTGAACAGGATGATCGCGCCTGCGCCCGGAGCTGCCGGTGTACCAGCGGATGCGATAAGGGCTAAGAGAGCGATTACGATAAGCTGGGACAGGGTTACATCGTAACCTGCGCAGCCTGCGATGAACAGAGTCGCAACGACCTGCATGATCGCGGTACCGTTCATGTTGATGGTCATACCGAGCGGAAGTACGAAGGAAGCGATCTTCTCATCGACACCGAGTTCCTCTGTGGTTGTCTTCACGTTAAGCGGAAGAGCAGCCGCACTGGAGGAAGTGGAGAATCCGAATACTGCTACACGGAAGATCTTCTTCGCGAACTTCACCGGATTCTGCTTTGTTGTAACTGCTACGAAGATCGGGTATCCTGCGAAGAGGAATACGAGAAGCAGGATAACGGTTACGACAACGTATGCCAGAGCCGGTTTTAAGTGGTTGATTCCGTATGTTGCGAATGTTCTTGCGAGGAGAACGAAGATCGCGAACGGACCGAACTTTGTAACAACGTAGTTTAAGAATACAACAACGATATCGTTTACTTCTGTGATGAGTTTCTTTAATGCAGCGCTCTTCTCATCGCCGACTGCCTTCATGCAGAGGCCAAGGGAAACTGCTAAGAATACGATCGCAAGAACGGAAGTGTTTGTGCTGAATACCGCTGTGATGTTGGACGGTACAATATTAAGGATCACATTTAACGGGTTGGAACCAGTGGATCCGGCAGAACCTTCAAGACCTTCTACCTGGATGTTAAATACACCAGCGTTGTAGATCATGATTCCGACTACGCATGCCATAAGTAATGCGAAGAAAGAACAGATCAGGAAACCTGCAATTGTTTTAACGGAAATTCTACCGAGAGTTCTTGTATCGGAGATCTGTCCGATCGCAAGTGTGATGGATGTGAATACCATCGGTACAATGACGAGCTGTAAAGAACGAATAAATAACTGACCAATAATGTAGAAGATACCAAGTGCCTTTTCAGCGCCTGCTGCTGTGATATCCTGGAACAGGATACTGTTGATCGTTGCCCATACGGCTTCCTTACCTGTGCTGTTGAGGTTTTCTCTTAACATCATTAACAGAAGACCTGCGACGAGACCGCAGACGAGGGAAATACTCATTCTGACAGCGAGTGAACTTTTCTTTTTCTCCATGTGATCCTCCTATTTTCTGCCGCGTCATACTCCCGGAAATACCAGTGTTTGGGGCGGCTCCCCAAACTTTTTTTGATAAGCACTCATACCCGCCTGTCAAAACTCCGGGACACTGACAGGATCTTGTCGATCCCTGTCAAACTATCCCGGAGATTATATCGTAGTCTGAGGAATTCCGCAAGTAAAAATTTTAAATTTCTTTATATTTTTTTAACAGAATTAACAGAAATATGTGGTCCCCCACGTTCTGCCGACCTAAGGAAACGCTGTATATGAGTGCCAAGTACTCCGCATTCTCGCAAGGGTATGTCACCGAATGGGAATCTCCTGTATTGTACGGAATTTTCAGTGTAGAAAAATTTCTCCCCGTGTACAGTAACAATTCCCCATCACATAAAAGTTACTCTTGACTAATAGATGTCTTGGGGAGATACTTTTGTTGTAACTGTTCAGTAGGTCTGCGCACTTGCTGCGCTGACCGTAAGAAAGTATAG
>CAVIYT010000045.1:0-6062 GCA_963646925.1 Paludibacteraceae bacterium | reverse complement strand
TATCTATTATACAATCAATTTTACCGAAATTTAAGTGGCATTCCTGTGGCAAAATTTGCCTGAAATTTTTCTAAAGCTCTCCCGACCTATAGTTCTGCCCCATTCCACTTTTGAATCGTTTCATTCCACCTTTCAATTTTATTTTTCCTGTTGCCGATGCTATGATGAAACCAGATCAAAGATTCCTAAACAAAAAAGTTCAAATAATATGAAGCAACCGCTGTAAAAAACAATAAACAGTTTCAACAACCAATTAATTATGGAGGTTCTGAAATGGGAAAATCATTAACCAGAAAAATTATTGAGTCTCACTACGTATCCGGCAGCATGACTCCGGGCGAGGAAGTTTTCATCAAAGTTGACCAGACATTAACCCACGACATCAACGCCGTTATGACATACCTGGCATTCGAAGCCATCGGACTTGACCGGATCCGCACCGAGTGCAGCGTCAGCTACTTAGACCACAACCTGCTCTATGTCGACAATAAGACACCGGATGACCACATCTACTTACAGTCCGCTGCGAAACGCTTCGGTGTCCATGTTTCCAGACCGGGCAACGGTATCTGCCACGCAGTTCATGTTGCAAGATTCGGTATCCCGGGCAAGATCAGCATGGGCGGCGACAGCCATACCCCGCACGGCGGTGCGATCGGAATGCTCTGTATCGGTGTCGGCGGAATGGACGTTGCGACAGCCATGACCGGTGTTCCGATGCGTCTGACCATGCCACGTGTCGTAAAAGTTAACCTCACAGGTTCCTTAAAGCCGGGCTGCAACCCGAAGGAAGTTATCTTAAAGATGCTTCAGCTTGTCACCATCAAGGGCGGACTTGGAAATGTATACGAATACGTCGGACCTGGCGCAGCAGCCCTGGAAGTTCCGGCGAGAGCCACCATCGCAAACATGGGCGCTGAGATGGGCGCGACAACATCCATCTTCCCGGCTGACGCGCAGGTCAAAAAGTTCATGACCGCACAGGGCCGCGGTGACAAGTATGTCGAGATGCTTCCGGATGAGGACGCGGAGTACGATGAGTGCATCGACATCAACTTAAGCGAGCTCGAGCCGCTGATCTCATGTCCGCATCAGCCGGACAACGTCATCCCATTAAAGGATGCGGAGAAGAAGCGTGTTCAGCAGGTATTCATCGGAAGCTGCACAAACGCGAGCTACGCGGATATCGCGAAAGCCGCTCTTGTATTCAACGGCCATCATGTGAACGACGACGTGAGCTGTACATGTGCAATCGCTTCCAAGCAGACATACCGCGAGCTGCTGCGTGACGGTTACATCGACATGCTTCTTGCTGCAGGCGTCCGCATTCTTGAGATCGCGTGCGGTCCGTGCTGTGCCATTGGCCAGACACCAGCAACAGACGGCGTTGCTGTCCGCACTTCCAACCGTAACTTCAAGGGACGTGCCGGCAACCCGACCGCGAAGATCTACCTTGTAAGCCCGGAGAGTGCCGCTGCGACCGCTATCGTTGGAACATTCGCGACTGCGGAAGACATCATGGGCGAGAACGTGAAGATCCTCGGCGACATCAAGGAGCCGGATCAGTACATCGTTGACGATTCCATGATCATCCCGCCGCTTTCCGAGGAAGAGGCGAAGAAAGTTGAGATCGTCCGTGGACCGAACATCAAGTTCCTTCCGGTTCCGGAAGCTCCGACCCAGTACCTCTGCGCGCCGATCAGCTTAAAGGGACGCGACAATATTTCTACCGATGATATTACCCCGGCCAGCGCTGAATTCTCCAGCATGCGCTCCAATATCCCACTGATGTCCCAGTACTGCTACCATCGCTATGATCCGGAGTTTGCAGCCCGCGCGAAAGCCATGGGCAAGAGCATCATCATCGGCGGCGAGAACTATGGACAGGGCTCTTCCCGTGAGCATGCGGCGATCAACCCGATGTACCTCGGCGTAAAGGCTGTCATCGCGAAGAGCATCGCAAGAATCCACAAGGGCAACCTTGTAAACCACGGCGTGATCCCGATGTTATTCGAGGATCCGGCTGACTATGACCGTCTTGACCAGAACGATGAGCTGGAATTCGAGAACCTCCTCGACCAGATCCCGACAAGATCCATTCTCATCAAGGACAAGACAAAAGATTTCACCTTCCGTGCCCGCCTGGATCTCACAGACAACGAGATTGCGGTCGTATTAAGCGGCGGACAGTTATCCTTCTTAAAGAAGCAGTTAGCGGTGGAAGCAGCAAACTGATATGCAGCGTGACCAGCTCAATACCCTCTCTATACCTACTCAGGCTGGACCGTTACAGATAAATACCTTTTTTATACCTTTAATACCCCAAACCTTCTAGTGAATTTATCAGGATGCAGAAAACGCAGTCGTACTCCCTCGTATGACTGCGTTTTCTCGTCTTTGAGGGCGGCAGATTTTGCCACAGGAATGCCACTTAAATTTCGGTAAAATTGATTGTATAATAGATATGTATGGTGCTATACTATAAAAGCCATACTGCGTGCCGCGTGACCGTCTGGTGCGGACAGCAGATGACAGGAAACTGGTGTGAATACTGAGATTGGAGGCATCATGGAACAGATCTATGATTTGATCATTATCGGTTCCGGTCCGGCGGGACTCGGGGCTGCGATCTACGCGAAGCGCGCGGAGCTAAAGACCCTCGTGATCGAAAAAGAGATGATGAGCGGCGGACAGGTGCTTACAACATATGAAGTAGATAATTATGCCGGACTTCCGGGAATCGGAGGTTTCGACCTTGGAATGAAGTTCCGGGAACATGCCGATAAGCTCGGCGTGGAGTTCGCGAAGGATACCGTGCTGAAGATCGAGGACGCGGACCTTGCGGACGGAAACGAGGTCTTAGAGGCAGCAGAAGCCGGTGTGAAACATATGCCGGTGATCCGTCAGGTAGTTGGGAAGAAAGAGACGAGATTCGCGAAAGCGGTTCTTATCGCTTCCGGTGCCCATCACAGAAAGCTTGGAATTCCGGGCGAGGCGGAGTTTACCGGAAAAGGCGTTTCCTACTGCGCGACCTGCGACGGCGCGTTTTTCAGGAAAAAGACGACGGCAGTGATCGGCGGTGGGGATGTGGCCCTTGAGGACACGATCTTCCTCGCGAGACTCTGCGAGAAGGTCTATGTGATCCACCGGAGAGACGAGTTCCGCGGGGCGAAGAGCCTGCAGAAGAGATTGCTGGAGCTTCCAAACGTGGAAATTCTCTGGGATACGGTGCCGGAGGAGATCTGTGGGGCGGAAAAAGTGGAGACACTGAAGCTTCTCAATAAAAAGACAGGGGAAAAGAGAGACCTGGCTGTGGACGGCGTGTTCGTCGCGGTTGGAATTACCCCGAACAGTGAAGAATTTAAGGGATCCGTTGCTACGGATCCGGCAGGATATATTGAGGCCGGGGAAGACGGAAAGACGAATGTTCCGGGAATCTTCGCAGCCGGTGATATTCGCACAAAGGCACTCCGCCAGATCGTGACGGCGGTGGCGGACGGGGCGAACTGCATCGCGTCTGTAGAACAGTACCTTTACAGTATAGAGTAGGAATTTTCTGAACTGAAAATTCCGTATGATACGGTAGTGGTAGCAGTACTTAAACGGACAGGAATAGGAAAAGAAAAAGTCATGTGTCTGAGTTTAGGCACATGAAACTTTAGTATAAAAGCCTGAGTCATCTGGATATAGCAGAACGGAAAACTTATTTCTGCAAAAAGAAAGTATTTTCCAGGAGCAGGAGAAGGAAAAAAGACATCGATTAGGAAATGTCACCTGATAACATTTTTAAGCAGTTTTCAGGCGGCAGATAGACAGGAGAAAAAAGATCAATGAACAGAGCAGGAAGAATCATCGCGGTCTGCGGACTGAGCATGGCGCTCATGATGCCGCAGATCGCTTATGCGGCGGAGACACTTTCCGTGCAGGTGAGCGAACGGACAGGACTCACCACCGTCGGAAATAAACAGTCGGCATACGACAACGTGGCGATCTCTCACGTGAGCAACTATGTAAATATCCGCTCCGAGGCAAACACCTCCAGCAGCATTGTGGGTAAGATCTACAATAACTGCGCGGCTACAATCTTAGCTACCGTGGACGGTGAAGGCGGAACCTGGTACCAGATCAAGTCCGGTACCGTAACCGGTTACATAAAATCCGAATACTTTATTACCGGCGCCGACGCGGAGAAGATCGCGAAAAACGTAGGTACCGTCTATGTGACAGTAAGTGCCGACAGCCTGAGACTTCGCGAGCAGCCGAGTACCGACAGCGCGATCCTCACCACACTTTCCAAGGACGCAGAGTACCTGGAAGTGAAGGAAGAAGGAGACTTCATCGAGATCCAGGTCGATGAATCCTTAAGCGGATATGTACATAAAGACTATGTGACCCAGCGCGTGGAGTTCAAGCAAGCCGTGAGCGTCGAGGAAGAACGCCAGAAAGCGGAAGAGGACGCGAGGATCAAGAAAGAGGCGGAGGACGCTATCGCGAAGGTCGAGGCCTTAAAGAAGGAAGCAGGTCAGGATACAGCTTCCGCGAATAAGGACACCCCGTCCACATCCATCGGAATGATCGCCCGGAATCCAAACGCGGATAATGGAACAACGAAGGAACAGAATAATCAGAGCAGCCAGACTGACACAAGTCAGAATACAGGAAGCCAGAACACTGGCAGCACAGCAGGTTCTGGCGGAAGTGAGACTTCCACCGGCAGCAGCACAGGAACCTCCGGTTCTTACCAGAGTACCCAGACAGGTCCTGGAAGCGCGGTCTACAACTCCGCAGTCCGCACGGCCATCGTTGCCTACGCGAAACAGTTCCTGGGAAATCCGTATGTATACGGCGGAACAAGCCTGACGAACGGAGCCGACTGTTCCGGATTCACGATGCGTATCTTTGAGCACTTCGGCGTGAGCACCGGACGTACCTCAAGAGACCAGGCGGCGAACGGTAAGGAGATCTCTCTCGATCAGATCCAGCCGGGCGATTTGTTATTCTACGCAAGCGGCAAGACGATCAACCACGTTGCCCTCTACATCGGCGACGGAAAGATTATCCACGCCAGCACATCAAAGACAGGTATTATTATTTCTACGGCGTACTACCGTACTCCGGCGAAGGCAGTTACATTCTTAGATTAAACGATAAGGAGCTGTGGAAAAACAGCTTCTTATTGTGTATAATAGGAAATAGTGCAGTGTGCAAAATCCAAACAAAAATGTAAAAAAGTGAGGAAACACGTATGAATGAGATCGGAACGTTCGACATTCTGGGACCAAACATGATCGGACCGTCAAGCTCCCACACGGCGGGGGCCTTAAGGATCGCTTTTATCGCTGGAAAGATGGTGGATAAGCCGGTGGCTGTGCGCTTTGTCCTTTACGGATCATTCGCCCGCACCTACCATGGACATGGAACCGACCGCGCGTTGGTCGGCGGAATCCTGGGATACCATCCGGATGATGAGAGAATCCGTGATTCTTTTGAGTACGCGAAAGAGGCAGGACTCGACTTTACCTTCGAGGAGAACTTCACGGACAAGGAGATCTACCCGAATACGGTGGATATCTATGTGAAGGACGAAAAGGGAAATGAGATGTCCCTGAGAGGAAAATCCATCGGCGGCGGAAACGCGGTGATCACACGGTTAAACGGCGTTGATGTGGATCTCACCGGAAATTACAGCACGATCGTTGTGCAGCATATCGATAAAAAGGGTACGCTGGCGTTTGTGACCGCGGTCTTAAGCGCGTACGACTTAAATATCGGTTCCCTGCGCCTCTACCGCGAGAGCAAAGGCAAGATGGCCTACGCGATCATTGAGGTGGATACCATGGTCTCAAACCAGGTAGTAAACGCCCTGAAGGGCTTTGAGGCTGTCAAAAACGTACTTTTGGTACCGGCAATCAATCTGGACTGACGGGGGGAGAAACGATGAATTTTACGAATGGTGCAGAACTTTTAGAGTACTGCGAAAAGGAAAATAAAAAGATCTCCGAGGCCATGTTTGAGCGGGAGACGACATTTTTAGAGCAGGATCCGGAGAAGACAAAGGAAAA
>CAVIYT010000044.1:0-5766 GCA_963646925.1 Paludibacteraceae bacterium | reverse complement strand
ATGAAAAAACAGACGAGACTCATGGGAATCTGCATGCTGACGGCGATGTTTTTTGAAGTCTTAAGCTGCAACGTGATCTTAAAACCGCTGATCGCGAGACCGCGGCCCTTTACCGTGGATCCGTCAAGAATTCTGCTGATCCCGGCACCGGAGGATTACTCGTTTCCGTCCGGACATACGGCGGTGTCCTTTGCCGCGGCATCAGCGGTGTTCTCGATTGGGAAAAAGAAACTTGGTCTGGTCTTTGGAATCGCGGCGGTGTTGATCGCCTTTTCAAGGCTTTATCTGTACGTTCACTATCCGACGGATGTGCTCGCCGGAATGGTGATCGGGATTCTCTGCGGGCTCGCTGCCTCAAAGATCGTCTCGAGGATTCCGATTCCGGGTATCAGTTCGGAAGAATCAGAGAAATAATTCAGAAGTACACGGAAGAAAAATAAAGGTGGAAAGAAGGGAAATGCCATGTCGCTGAAAAAGAGAATGATCCGCTCGAACCTTGCCATGCTGGCGGCTGCGTTTGTGATCCTTTTGGCGGCGACCTGCGGTGTCGCGCTTTTATTTAAAGGAAAGTTTTCAAGGAAAATGGAATCCCTGGAATATACACAGTTAAACGAAAATGTGGTCACGATCGCAGGTCTGATGGATCAGGCGGGGCAGACGGATGATGAGACGCTGGCGGAAAAACTTGGAGCTTACGGGTACCGCCTAGTGGTGATCGAGAACGGAAAAGCTGTCTACGGCTCTGGGCGTGAGGACGCGAAGGAGATCCTGAACCATTTTAATTTTAACGCCCATAGGGAGGAGGAGACAGAAGTTTATTATTCCCAGGGAATGACCATTGTTGGAAGACACCTTACCTCCACGAACACATACTTTTCGCGATCGACGGGGAAGAAACGACTTGGTGGATCACGCCGATCCGGCAGTCGCTGTCTACATTTTTCTATGCGCTCTGCGTCCTTGGAGTGATCACAGCGGCGGCACTTCTCTTTCTCTCAGTATTTTTTACGAGAAGAATGCTGCGAAAGATCATAATGCCGTTGGAGGCACTGGAAAAGGGAGCGGACCGGATCCAGCAGGGGGGAACTCAGCATCCCGGTCATGTATCACGGGGACGAGGAGTTTGAGAAGGTCTGCCGGACCTTTAATGAGATGCGGAGAATTCTGGAAAATCTCCTGGAAAACAGCATGAAATATTCCGGAAATATTCCGGTGAAGATCGATGTGAATATCGATCAGACAGAAAAATCGGTATGCCTGGAATGGGCGGACCATGGCGTGGGCGTGCCGAAGGATAAGATCGGAAAGATCTTTGATAAATTTTACCGCTGTGATGAATCGAGATCAAAAAAGGGAAGCGGAGTCGGACTTTATCTTGTAAAATGGATCATGGAACAGCACGGCGGCTGTGTGGAGGCGGAGAACAGGGACGGACTTCTGATCCGGCTTGAGTTCCTGAAAAAGAAGGAGCGGACAGGAAAGAATGGAAAAGATACTGATAGCGGAAGATGATGAGAAGATCGCGCAGCTGGAGCGGGATTATTTTGAGATGAATGGATATGAGGTGTGCATCATTCCGGACGGCGGGGATGTGATCCCGGAACTTCAAAAAGGCGGATATGCCCTGGTTCTTCTGGACCTCATGCTGCCGGGGATGGACGGATATGAGATCTGCCGGAGAGTCCGGGATGAGATCGATATTCCAATCCTTATGGTGACGGCGCGGACTGAGGCCGTGGATATCATTCGTGGGCTGGGCCTGGGAGCAGACGATTATATCACGAAGCCCTTTGACCCGTCGGAACTTGTGGCGAGAGTCCGGTCCCACATCAAGAGATATCAGAGACTCACAGGGACAGGCGGAAAAAGTGCCGCCCATGGCGGGGACCGGATGATCCGGATCCAGGATATCGAGATCGAACCGGAGACATGGAAGGTATGGAAAAATGGAAGAGAAGTCCACCTGGCGAACCGGGAGTTTGAACTTCTGAGATTCATGGCACAGAATCCCAATATGGTCTTTTCAAAGGAGCGGCTGTTTGAGGCGGTCTGGGATACGATTATGTGTCTGATGCCGCGACCGTTTCTGTCCATGTGAACCGGATCCGGGAAAAGATCGAGGATGACGCGAGAAACCCGAAGATCCTTGAGACGGTCTGGGGAGCTGGATACCGGCTGAATTCATAGGACGGCAGGCAGTCCCCTCAGAAAGACGGCTGCAGAAAAGGATAGCGTTGAGCGCAGATACCGGTCGGATCCGCCGGTGGAAATGACGGAGAAACAGAAAATACAAGGCTTTCGCAAATATTTGGCGGGAATGGATATATAGAAAAGTATTGTCATTTTTTTTTGATTGTGATAAAATGAGTGGCACAGTTTTTTGGACTTACGTTTGCTTTGACGGAGGCAGATATGAAATATAAGTGTCTGATCTTTGACCTGGATGGAACGCTGGTAAATTCGATCCATGCGCTTACTTACTGCACGAACCTTTCCCTGGAAAAGTTTGGTCTCGGTCCTCTGACGGAGGAACAGATGATGACCATCGTCGGGGACGGATACAAGATGCAGATGAGACGTTCCCTTGCGGCCTGTGGGGATACGGACGAGGCGCACTATGAGGCGATCCTTCCTGTATATATGGAGATTTTCGGAAAATACTGTAACTATGAGATGCATCCTTACGACGGGATCATGGAGCTCACCGCAAAGGCGAAGGAGCTGGGCTTAAAGATCGCTGTCGTATCCAACAAGCCTGACGCTCAGGCGAAGAAGACGGTGGAGTACGTGTTCGGAGCCGGATATTTTGACACGGTGATCGGGGAGCAGGAAGGCGTCCCGAAAAAGCCGGATCCGTCCGGCGCGTTAAAAGCGGCGGAGATCTGCAGTGCGGACCCGTCGGAGTGCCTGTATTTCGGAGACACGAATACGGATATGAAGACCGGAAAGAACGCGAAGATGGCGACGGTGGGAGTTCTCTGGGGATTTAGAGGACGTGAGGAACTTGAGGCGTTCCAGCCGGAATTTCTGATTGAGAAACCGCAGGATATTTTAACAGAGATAGAAAAGTAAATCCTGAGTTTTGGCTGTTTGGAAACATAGCCGGGCTTCAGGGGAGTGTTGACTGACGGCGTCCGAAGCCTATGGATTGGACCTTGTGCGGACCGGAAAAGAAACGACGGTCCGCTCGTTAGATACCGGAGGAAACAGATTGAAGGATTTTAGAAGAACAAGAGGAAAGAGGATAGAAGCATGGCTCATCGCAGCGATGTTTCTTTTTGGTTCCCTGACGGGCTGTTCCTCAACAGGGGACACACACGGAGATGTGGGAACTCTGGATGACGGAAAGCTGAAGGTCGTGACGACCTTATTCCCATACTATGACTTTACGAGACAGATCGCGGGCGATAAGGTGGATCTTTCCATGGTGATCCCGGCGGGACAGGACAGCCACTCCTTCGAGCCGACACCGGCGGATATCCGCCTGATCCAGAGCGCGGATCTTCTGATCTGCAATGGCGGTGCCATGGAACAGTGGGTGAGCCAGGTTGTGGCGTCTCTGGATTCGGATAACTTAAAAGTTATCACGATGATGGACTATGTGGATATCGTGGAAGAGGAAGTCGTGGAAGGCATGGAAGACGCCGGTGAGGAACATCACCACGATCACAGCCATGCATCTGCGGACGATACCCATGAGGATCACGACCATGACGAGGCGGTCCATGCAGATGACGAAGATCATGATCATGCCGCAGAGGATCATGACCACACGGATGATGAGCACGATCACGCTGCGGAAACTCAGGATCATACAGACGATGGGCACGACCACGCAGCGGAAGATCACACCCACGACGATGATGACGCGGCTTACGAGATCGAATACGACGAGCACATCTGGACTTCCCCGGTGAATGCCATGAAGATCACTCAGGTGATCGCGGATACGCTTGAGGAGATGGATCCGGCAGACGCGGATACTTTTGCGGCGAATACCGAAGATTACCTCGGAAAACTCAAAAATCTCGATCAGGAGTTCCGGGATGTGGTAAGCGGCGCAGACTTGGACCTTATCGTGATGGCGGACAAGTTCCCGCTCCGCTACTTTGCGGACACCTACGGACTCCGCTACCGGGCGGCGTTCTCCGGCTGTGCTTCCGACACGGAGCCAAGCGCCAAGACCATCGCTTATCTGATCGACAAGGTGCGGGAGGAACAGATCCCGGCGGTCTACTATCTGGAACTTTCCAGTCACCGGGTGGCGGAGATCATCAGCGAGGAGACCGGCGCGAAGCCGCTGTTATTCCACTCCTGCCACAACGTGACGAGAAGAGAGTTTGATAACGGCGTCACCTATCTGGAACTGATGGAACAGAATGTTGTCAATTTACGGGAAGGACTTTATCGATGAACCAGCCATTATTAAAATGTGAACATGTGGATTTTGGATATGAAAATTATGACGTGGTGAAGGACGTGTCCATGGAGATCAACCCTGGAGACTACCTCTGCATCGTCGGCGAAAACGGATCCGGTAAGAGTACCCTGATGAAAGGTCTCCTGGGTCTCATAAAGCCCACTGGCGGCGTTCTGACGCTGGCGGACGAGTTGAAACGGTCCGGAATCGGTTATCTCCCGCAGCAGACCCCGGCCCAGAAAGACTTCCCAGCGACAGTACAGGAGGTCGTGATCTCCGGCTGTCTCGGAAAGCGCGGCAACCGCCCGTTTTACTCCATGGAAGAGAGAAAGATCGCGGCGGCAAACATGGAAAAGCTTGGAATCACGGACCTCAGAAAGAGCTGCTACCGGGACCTCTCCGGCGGACAGAAGCAGCGCGCATTGATCGCGAGAGCCCTCTGCGCAACAGATAAGCTCTTGATCTTAGACGAGCCGATCACAGGCCTTGACCCGGCATCCACCCAGGATTTCTACGCGGTGATCCGCCATTTAAACCGGGACGAGAAGGTGGCGGTCCTTATGGTCTCCCACGATATCGGAAATATCGTGACCCAGACCAACAAGATCTTACAGTTGAAACAGACGGTCCAGTTTTACGGGACCGTGGAAGAGTATAAGAAATCGGAATTCGGAAGAGAATTCCTCGGAGGTGAGAACTAAATGGGACTTTTACAGGAAATGTTTTCCTATCCGTTTCTCGTGCGGGCGATGATCGGTGGGATCTGTATCTCGCTCTGCGCGTCGCTTCTGGGCGTCAGCCTCGTATTGAAACGGTATTCAATGATCGGTGACGGACTGTCCCATGTTTCCTTCGGGGCACTCTCAATCGTCACATCCCTCACGACGGGAATGACGACGGATGTCAGCAGCTATATGTTCGGAAGTATCTTGGCAATGAGCCGTGAGGACATGTACTTAAGCGTAGTTCTGTCCATGGTGGTCCTCGGCATGTTTGTGATCTGCTACAACAAGGTCTTTGCGGTGACCTTCGATGAGAGCTTCGCGAAGGCGACAGGGGTGCGGGTCTCCGCGTACAACCTTCTGATCGCGGTCCTGACGGCGATCACCATCGTCCTCGGAATGAGAATGATGGGTGCCATGCTGATCTCAAGCCTTGTGATCTTCCCGGCACTGACTTCCATGCGGGTGTTCAAGAGTTTCCTCGGCGTTGTGGTCTCCGCAGGCGTTGTGTCGGTGGTGTGCTTCTTTATCGGACTCGTTCTTTCCTATGTATATTCGATTCCGGCAGGAGCAAGCGTCGTTGTGGTGAACCTGGCGATGTTTGGGGTGTTCAGTATTGCGCAG
>CAVIYT010000043.1:0-6699 GCA_963646925.1 Paludibacteraceae bacterium | reverse complement strand
ATTCTCATCATATCACAGGAGGCTTTATTTTGTTATCCTCACCGTCTCCACTTATTCCATTCTCCCCAGCATAGCTGGGGGATTAGACTTTTCATTTAAAACCCATTCTTTTTACTTCAGATACTTATCAAACCACTCCATCATCTCCGTCATTCTGCGGATTCTATGTTTCGGCTTGCCGCTTCTTGATAACTCATGATTCTCACCATGGAAGAGGCACATGCGGGCTTCTACGCCGAAGTATTTCAACGCGGAGAACATCTGGATCGCGTCGCCCATCCAGCAGCGGTAGTCTTCGTCGGACTGGATGAAGAGGGTCGGGGTCTTTGCCATGTTGGCGTATTTTAACGGGGAGTGCTGCCACATCTTTTCCGGGCTGTTCCACGGGTCAGCTTTGATCTGGTCCATGTTGAAGTAGTAGCCGATATCGGTGGTCATGCACTTGGATACCCAGTTGGAGATACTTCTCTGGGAGCAGGCCGCCGCGAATCTTGTGGTGTTTCCGATCACCCAGTTTGTCATGAAACCGCCGTAGCTTCCGCCCATAACGCCCAGGTGCTTCTCATCCACCTGCGGGTAGCGCTTCAGTACTTCGTCTGTCACTGCCATACAGCACTCGAAATCGATTCCGCCGTGCTTTCCGGTAATATCCGCAAACTCATTTCCGCGTCCATCACTTCCAAGCGGGTTTGTAAAGAATACAAAGTATCCTGCGTTTGCGAATACCTCGCTCTCGTGGAAGAAGGTCGGACCGAAGGTCGCCCGCGGACCGCCGTGAATCGTCAAGATGCCAGGATATGTCTTATTCGGGTCGAAGTTCACCGGTTTTATCACATAGCCGTCAAGCTCCAGATCCTTATATGTAAAGGTAAACTCCTCAACCGGGCAAACACTTCTCTCTGCCATCACCGCGTCATTGAAGGAGGTGAGCTTCGTCTCCTCTTTTCCGTCAAAGGCGTAGCACTCGGTGAGTCCCATATCACGCATGCCGGTAAAGTAAACGGTGTCACCGGATTTTGCCAGTGTGTGGACGCTGCCCTGACGGTCAACGATGGTCTCCATATGGCCCACCGCGTCGAAGGTGCGGATCACGCTCTGTTTTCTCAGGGTCGCAATAAAGTAGATCTTGTCCTCGTCATGGACCGCGGAAACGCCGTCCGCGAACTTGCAGTCGCAGCAGATGGAGTTGTGGACACTGTCATCATAATCGGACAGAAGCTCTACCTTTCCGTCTTCCACTGTATACAATTTGTCGTTCTCATTAAAGCCGTATTCCTTCATGTAGGAACCGAAGAATGTCACTTTTCCCTTGAGGATGCACGCGTAGTCGATGCTCATGTCCTTCTGCTCCACAAGAGTCTTAAGCTCGCCGGTGGAGATCGTATACTGCTTTAATCCCTGATATACGTCCTTCTTATCGGTGTAGAGGCTGGAAATATAGAGGATCGTATCGTCTCCCTCTACCCAGGAATTCTCCACATTCTCGTACTCCGGTGTCACGATCTCACAGGAACCGCTCTCAAGGTCATAGACTGCCAGTCTAGTTCTCTTCTTATTTACAATGCCCTGACCGTTTGCCCAGAACGGAAGTTCATCGAATACCTCGTAGTCTTTCTCTTCCTTCCACGCCTTGAGGGCTGCTCTCTTCTCCTCGCCGTCTTCCATATGGGAGAGATCCGGCTTATTGTAGTCATATTTCACCGTGAGGACCAGCTTATTTCCGGCCTTTTTCATCTTCACAGCCTTATACGGAACAGCGAATGCAAACTGTGCCTCGCCGCCATGGATATTTAAGGTATAGAAGCAGGTCCAGTCTTCCTCATTTTTAGCTTTTTCCTGGTAAGCTTTCTCGCGGTCCGCGATAAAGAGGACAGTCTCGGAATCCATCCAGATAAAGGTACGCTCTTTCTTTCCGCTTGTAAGCTGGGAAGTCTTCTTTGTCTCCATATCATAGAGCCATAAGCAGGACTCGTAGCGGTTGTCCTTCTCGTTGGCATCCACAACAGCAATCACCGCGTGCTTTCCATTCGGCGCCGGGGTAAAGATCGTGGGATAATGATAATTCGTAAAGTCTCTGATGTCGATCTGTTTCATGGTTCCAGGTCCTCTCTTTCTTTATACTATATATGCAGTTGTACTGCACGGCTTTAGCTCTGTCAAGGTTACTCTATATACAAAACCTGCCTCTGGCAGTCTTTCCTGATGCATGACTGCCAAAATACCCCCGCCAGATACCGGCGGGGGCATAAATGTCTCCTTATTTGCCTTCCGTCAGATGGCATGCCACGAAATGGTTCGGTTCGATCTCGCGGAGTACCGGTTCCTCGCTTCTGCAGCGGTCTGTCGCGTACGGGCAGCGGGCAGCGAAACGGCAGCCCGGTTTCGGGTTGATCGGAGAAGTGATCTCACCTTTTAAGATGATGCGCTCTCTCTTTTTCTTCAGGCTCGGCACCGGAATCGCGGAGAGAAGAGCCTGTGTGTACGGGTGGGTCGGCTTATCGAAGAGCAGCTCGGACGGAGCTTTCTCGATGAGCTGTCCAAGGTACATAACCGCGATATCATCCGCAAAGTGATTGACAACAGAAAGGTCGTGTGTGATGAAAATATAAGTTAAGCCCATCTGCTCCTGAAGATCCTGCATCAGGTTTAAGATCTGCGCCTGAATGGATACGTCAAGGGCGGAAACCGGCTCGTCGCAGACGATAAGCTTCGGTTTCATCGCGAGGGCTCTCGCGATACCGATACGCTGGCGGCGGCCGCCGTCAAGCTCATGCGGGTATGTATTGACAAGACGGTCCGCAAGACCTACGACCTGCATCAGCTCACGCACACGGTCCATGCGGGCTTTCGGGTCTGTGATCAGCTTCTGGAGCTTTAACGGCTCCGCGATGATCTCACTGACCGTTTTTCTCGGGTCAAGGGACGCGTACGGGTCCTGGAAGATGAGCTGCATGTCACGTCTTAAGAGGCGGAGCTCATTCTTATTCTTTTTACATACATCCTCGCCGTCGAAAATGACCTCACCGGCAGTCGGCTCGATCAGTCGTAAGATGGAACGTCCTGTGGTGGACTTTCCGCATCCGGACTCCCCTACGATACCTAGGGTCTTTCCACGTTCCAGAGTGAAGTTCACGTCATCCACCGCATGGAGCAGTCCCTTTGGAGTGTTGAAATATTTTTTCAGGTGTTTTACTTCAAGGATCGTATCTGCCATTACTGCTCACTCCTTTCGATGGAAAATCCCGGCTCGTTGTAGCGGATGCAGCGCACATAGTGGGTATCGCTCGCCCATTTCTTCTCCGGTCTGGCCTTTTTGCACTCTTCTGTGCAATATTTGCATCTCGGGGAGAAGGTACATCCCGTCGGGAGGTTCGTCGGATCCGGCATTAAGCCCGGAATCGGCTGAAGTCTCGCCTTGCGGTCCTCAATGTTCGGAAGGGAACCGAAAAGGCCCTCTGTATATGGATGCATGGTGTGGTTGAAGATATCTTCCAGTGTTCCATGCTCTACGATCTGTCCCGCGTATACAACGGATACCTCATCACAGACCTCCGCGATGATTCCAAGGTCATGGGTGATCATGATCATGGCGGAACCAAATTTCTTTCTGAGTTCCTTCATCGTCTCGAGAACCTGTGCCTGGATCGTAACGTCGAGGGCTGTCGTCGGCTCATCGGCGAGAAGGAGTTTCGGGTTGCAGGCAAGCGCCATCGCGATAACGACACGCTGTTTCATACCGCCGGAGAACTGGTGCGGATACTCGCCGAAACGCTCTCTCGGGATACCTACAACTTCCAACATATCCCCGGCCTTCTGCTCTGCCTCTTTCTCGGAGATCTTATCGTGAAGCTTGATCACCTCCGCAATCTGGTCACCGACGGTGAGGACCGGGTTTAAGGATGTCATCGGGTCCTGGAAGATCATGGAAACGGTATTTCCACGGATCGCCTCAAGTTCCTTCTGCGGCATATTTAAGATGTCCATTCCGTCGAGGAAGATGGAACCGTTTTTGATCACTCCCGGCGGGTCCGGAACAAGACGCAGGATGGAAAGGGCTGTTGTTGTCTTTCCGGATCCGGTCTCTCCTACCAGTCCCAATGTCTTTCCGTGCTCTAACTGGATATCGATTCCGTTTACCGCCTCTACGGTTCCGTCATCTGTCTCATAATGGATCACAAGATCCTTAATATCAAGAATTAAGTTTTTGTTATCTTCCAATATTTTGTCCTCCCTACTTCTTAAGTTTCGGGTCTAATGCATCACGAAGACCATCGCCTAACAGGTTCAGGGAAAGGATCGTAATGATGATCGCAATACCCGGGAATACGGTTAAGTGCGGAGCGTTTCTAAGATATGCACGTCCGCCGGAAAGCATTGCGCCCCACTCCGGTGTCGGTGCCTTTACGCCGAGACCAAGGAAGCTTAATCCGGATGTGGAAAGGATCGCGGACGCAACCTTTAAGGATACCTGAACGATGATCGGTGCCATACAGTTCGGGAGAATATGGGAGGAAATGATCTCGAAGTTGTTCGCTCCGATACATTTCGCGGCCTCTACGAACTCCTGGTCTTTTACTGTCAGTACGGAGGCGCGGACGATTCGCGCGTAGCTCGGCACGGACGAGATCGCGATGGCGAGCATTAAGTTGAAGATACTCGGTCCAAGTGCGGATACGATCGTGATGGAAAGAAGAAGGCTCGGCACTGCGAGGAAGATATCCATGATACGCATAATCACGTTATCGATCTTTCCGCCGTAGAAGCCTGCGATGGCTCCTAAGGATCCGCCGATCAAAAGGGCAATGGATACGGCTACAACGCCTACGCTTAAGGATACCCTTGATCCGTGAACGAGACGGGCTAAGATATCACGTCCGAACTCATCGGTTCCAAGCCAGTGTGCCGCGCTCGGAGTCTGGAGACGGATGGATGTGTTCTGTTTGATAACGACGGTGTTGTAGTCAAACAGGAAATCCGCGAAGATCGAGATCAGCACAAGGAAAGCGACGATTCCGAGACCGATCATTGCCATTCTGTTCTTTTTTAAACGGCGCCAGATCTCTTTAAACTGGCTGCGTTTTTTTACTGATGCGCCGGTTGACGCTTCCTGGTTTTTTGATGTTCCCATACGCTTTCCTCCTTATTTTCTCTTATACTGCGCTTTGATACGCGGATCAATGAAAGCGTAGAGAATATCCACGCAAAGGTTTACGATACTGAAGGTGATGGTCATCATGATAACGCCGCCGAGAACAAGCGGAGCGTCCTTACTCTTGATGGAGTCCACAAGGAGACGGCCAACGCCCGGCCATGCGAATACGGTCTCGGTAAGAGTCGCGCCGCCAAGCAGGGAACCGAACTGAAGACCGATAACGGTAACGACCGGGATCAGCGCGTTCTTTAACGCGTGTTTCCGGATTACCATCTTCTCCGGCACACCTTTCGCTCTTGCGGTTCGGATGTAGTCCTGACGGATGACCTCAAGCATGGAGGAACGTGTCATACGACAGATCAGAGCCGCGTCGCCGGTACCTAGGGTGATTGCCGGCATAATGTAGTTCTTCCAGGATCCCATACCGCCGGATGGAAGCCATCCAAGGTTTAAAGAGAATACAATGATGAGCATCAAGCCCAGCCAGAAGTTTGGTGTCGCCACACCCAATAGGGCAGCGACCATTCCGACGTTATCTATGGCGCTGTACTGCCTCGTGGCGCTTATGATACCGATCGGGAGCGCGATTGCTACCGCTACTAAGATGGACCAGAACGCAAGCTTTGCTGTGTTCGGGAACGCTGCCATAATTGTCGGGAAAACGTCACGTTTTGTCTTGTAGGATTTGCCCATATCGCCGTGAAGAAGGTTCAGCATGTATTTTCCGTACTGAACGATAACCGGCTGGTCAAGACCCAGGTCTTTTCTCGTCGCTTCGATCGTCTCCGCGTCTGCGGCCTCACCCGCGATCATCGCTGCCGTATCACCTGGTGAAAGGCTTAAGATGAAATAAACCATGAATGTTACGCCGATCAATACCGGGATCAGCATTGCAAGTCTTTTTAACACATATTTGCTCATGCACACCATCCAATCTACCGCATCCCGCGGCCTGTTTTTTTGCGTTTCCGAAACCCGTCTCTCGGGTCGTAGTTCCGGATCCTTGTCTCAGGGTTTCTGGAATGTTTTCCAACCCTGCACCGGATTCTGGAAATAGGTACGGGCCCCTTTTTCATGACCCGTACCCTGTTATTGCATGGACTCTGTCCTGTTTTTCTGGATCAGATATTCGTTCGTAATTGTTCAGTTACGTTAGTTCTCGTAATGGCAGTTGCCAAGATAGTGCTGTGCGCCTTTGTGAAGCTTGAAGCCCTTTAAGTCCGCGCGGACACCGACGTTATCGTATTTGTAGTATAACGGGCACCACGGGGAGATCTCGTGGAGACGTTCCTGAAGCTCTTTGTAGAGGTTCATACGCTCTGTCTCGTCGCTTTCTTTCTGAGCTGCGATGATGAGTTCATCGACCTTCTCATCTGTTAAGAATGCGCGGTTGCCTGTTGTACCATGGTTCTCGGAGTAGAATAACTGGTAGGTACTTCCGTCTGCGTCAAAGCTTGTGTTGGACCATCCGAGGATGAACATCTCGTGATCACCTGCGTTTAAGGAATCGAGGAGAGCGCCCCACTCATATGTAGAGATATCAACTG
>CAVIYT010000042.1:0-7861 GCA_963646925.1 Paludibacteraceae bacterium | reverse complement strand
GGTGGCTCAGCTGGTTAGAGCGCCGCCCTGTCACGGCGGAGGTCGTGGGTTCGAATCCCATCCGGGTCGCTTCCTTAGAAATGAGGATCAATAATTTTATATTTGGGATCTTAGCTCAGCTGGGAGAGCATCTGCCTTACAAGCAGAGGGTCATAGGTTCGAGCCCTATAGGTCCCACTTGATGAGAAATCATCATCGACATATTTATATGTCTGCCGGTGTGGCGGAATAGGCAGACGCAAGGGACTTAAAATCCCTCGGGGGCAACCCCGTACCGGTTCAAGTCCGGTCACCGGCATTGAAAAGAGCTTGTTTTTACAGGCTCTTTTTTCGTTTTGAAAAAAGCCCTCAGAGTTGTAGCTCTGAGGGCTTTTGCGTCACATGAGAAACTCATCACATTTCTTAGCTGGCTATATCATATTCTGTTTCGAGAGAAGAACCAATAGACCTGACACACATCAAAATTTTGATCAGGGAGACTATGTCCTGATCAAATTATGAGAGATATTACATTATTCCATCTGCGGATCCAGGCACTGGCAGCGGAGCCGACATCTTGCATCCTCACAATGGTTATGCTATAATTTGTCTGTGAGTTAGCTGAAACTAACAAAAAACACAGAACATAGGATGCAGCAAGTGAGGTCAAGACAAGCAAGACCAACCAAGGTGACAAACAATGGAAAATAAGAGCGGCATTGAGGTGCTTTTGCACCACGATGAATGGAAATGTATGAGGATTCTGCACGAGCGGCCGGAGGGAGTCGGAGCGACGGTGGACTTTCTGGCGGAACGGACCGGCTGGAAGCCGCGACATATCGCGGATGTGCTCCTGAAGAATCTGGTAAAGCAGGGATTTTTGAAAGCGAGAAGCTTTGAGTTTACACCGGCCGGAGAGGCGGTGTATGCCTCCCACAGGGAATGGTGGATGGCGATCCTGTGGAAAATGCGGGACTGGGATCTGGATCCCGAGATCCTGAAGGATCAGGCGGACCGCATGTTGGATGATGTGACACCGGAATTTATCCTCTCCTGCATGGAAAAGATGGAATTTGACCGGATCAGGGAGGGCGCTGAGGCGATCGGCGAAGAGCTTCTTGAGACGGATTTTCAGGGTGTCTTAAAAACGGGAAGCTACCGGGTGGAATTTACGCTTCTGGAACCGTCCGGCGAGATCTCCGAGTGGAATGACAGCTTCGAGGGAACCGGATACCTGGTCATCGAGCCCCTGAAAAGTCATCTGGAGCTTATCTGGAAAAATGAAGAATATAAGCTTTTGGGACTTTCCTGTCAAATGGCAGAGGAACCCCATATGGAAGCGGCGGTAAATGGCAGGGTGTCGGTCTACCTGACCGCCATGCGCTTTGAGCGGGTGCCGGTCTACCGGCTTCTGGACGGGGAGATGGAGCTTACGCTTTATCTCTCGGAGCGGGGAAACGCGGATACCGCCACCCGCAGGATCCCTCTCCGTCTGGAGCTGCCGCTGCTGTATGTTTAAGAAGGAGAAGTCATGGAAATTCAAAACAATGATGCTTACCGCTATCTGCTGACGTTGGTGGAGCTTTCTGAAAAACGGAAGGACGGAAAGGTCAGCCTTCAGGAGATCGCTGCCCGCCACGGGGTACACCGGACGACGGTCATGCGTGCCTTCAGGCCACTGCAGGAGACCGGGATGCTGGATGAAGCCTACCGCCTGACCCAGGAAGGAAAAAGCTGGATGAAAACGGATGGCGAACGGGTAAAACGCCTGTCCCAGTGGCTGCGGACGCATAATATAGAGGAGGAAAAAGCAGAACAGGATGCCATGCGGATCATAGAGGGCTGCAGCGAGGAGACATCCATGCTGCTCTCCAATATCGCCTATCATGAGGGCGAGACGGAGACGGACGGAAAAAAGCACACCGTCGGATGGTCCGGGCGGCAGGGTAGCGATGCCCTGGAGATGCTGTATCAGACAGAAAAAACGGACCGTGTTCCGGTGCGGATCTTCTTCAGGAAAGAGCGGGGAAAGGTCGTGCATGAGGTTTCCATGGCCAGCGGAGGTTTTGAAAGAACCGGATGGATGGAACTCTCGCGGGGAGAGGAGAGACTTGTGCTGCGCAGCAGACCGGTTACGCACCAGTCGGCCATCGGTCGATGGTTTGAGGGAAGGGCGGCAGGACTTTCCTGTGAGCATGGAGGAGAGTGGAAAAGCGTGCGGATGAAGCAGGGGATCGTTGAGATCCCCCTGTCCTACTTCTGGATCACCTACCGGAATGACGGTGCAAAGCTCAGGGGAACGGTGAGACTGCGGATCAGCTGCAGCGTGGGGCCGGCCGCGATGCCTCCGCAGACTGTGATCCTGGAATTCCGGAAATGGAGCTGAAAACTACATATACAGGAAAAAGGCCAATCCCGATTTTCCGGGGATTGGCCTTTTAAAAAAATTTTTTAGGGAAAAATTCACAGAAAGTTCACAAATAAAACGTGCGCACACGCAACAAAAAAGAGGCCAAACCCCGTAAAAAGACGAAAAAAGCAAAAAAACGGAAAGAGAATCCCCGTGTTGCGGGGGTTGCACACGACTAACTGCTCGGTTGACAAGAAAAGAAATCTCGAATAAAATACACACAGTTACCCGGAACTAACCAGCGGGATCCGGAAGCTTCCCGGAAAACACTGGTGCGATTCATCCTCCGGACGGACGATCCATCCGTCCTGTTCCGGGTATCCGAAAATTATATCAGGATTTGGGCGATGGCCGCCCAGATTATTTTTTGGACACACAGTTAGTAAGTACTAACCACACCCACCCAAAATACAACTGCGAAGATACTGAACAGTTTCCGAAACAGTTAAAAACAGACACTCACGAAAAAAGGCAGGAGACAGTATGAATCTTGAAAAGAAACTAAGAATGCTGCAGAAGGGCTTTTCGCAGGGCCTTTATAAAAAGCAGCTGATCAGCGGCTGCATCGGCGTGAGCCTGATCTGCGGAGCCGGTCTGGCCCGGTATTACGTGGAATCCAGCCGGGCAGAGTCCGCCATGGATACCTTAAGACAGATCAAGGAGCAGGCCGCGGAGGAGGCAAAGGACAGTGAGCCGGCCGCGGAGGGGGACACAGACACCCTGACGGTCACCCAGACCTACGAGGAGCTTTTTAACCAGAACCCGGATCTTGTGGGCTGGCTTACCATCGACGGGACAAAAATCGATTACCCGGTGATGTGGACGCCGGAGGACCCGGAATATTACAGCCACAGGGGCTTCGACAAGGAGGAGAGCAAAAACGGCCTTCTCTTTATGGACGAGCTCTGCGACATCAACGATGAGGGCGGAAACATCATCATCTATGGCCACAACATGAAAAACGGCTCCATGTTCGCCGACCTCATGAACTACAAAAAGGAGAGCTATTATAAGCAGCATCCCATGATCCAGCTGGACACCCTGCATGACAGCCGCCTCTACGAGGTCGCGGCGGTCCTAAAATCGGATGACCTGACGGAGCTTCCCTACGCCTTCACGGACGTGGACGATGAGGACGCGAAGACAGTCTTAAAGGACGCGAAGGAACATGCCCTCTACGACATCGATGTGGAGCTGGATACCGATGCCGAGTATCTGACGCTTTCCACCTGCGACTACAGTAAGGATGACGGCCGCCTTGTGGTTCTGGCACGGAGGATCAGGTAATGAGAAAATTATTCGAGAAGCTTGCCGGAAAAGCGGCGGCATTCGCCGGACTTGCGGTACTTACCGCGGTGATGACCCTTGGAAACGCGGTCCCGGCCTTTGCCATCGACGCCGGAACCTATACGGTCACTGTCATTCCGAAATACCGAGACCCGGAGACCGGGGTGATCGAGGATCCGGGAAACAACGAGGCGGTCGGACAGGGCATGTGCGAGCGGATGTGCGGCTCCACGGGACTTCTGGAGGTGGAAGCGTCCGGGGACATGTATCTGACGGTCCGATACTATTTAAGCTCCTTTGTCCATGATCCAACGTTCGAGGAGCGGACCGGCGGCGGAAGCTTCGGTCCGGCGATCAATTATCAGGTGATGCAGGTAGTTGATCCGGTGGAGGGAGCGAAGAACATTGAAGATAAATACGGATACACGGATTTCCGTCTGAAGATCAACAGCCTGGATTCCGTATTCCGCGGAAAAGCCTATATTGACCCGCCGGGAAAACATGTGGTGTACTACTTTACCGCGAAGGACCCGGCAGCCGGAAGCGGAGACTTTATCACCAGCGGAAACGCGCAGCCGGAGACAGCAGCACCGGCAGCCAGCGCGGCAGCGCAGACCTATGACAGCGCGAAATCGGTCATGGGAGATATTCTGGAGAACCAGCCGTCGGGAGACGGGGAGACCTATGAGGAGGACGGGGATACAGTGCTTGAGGAACCCTATGAGGAAAACTCAGACGGGACATCCCAGGGCAGCAGCCGTACAAACACAAACGGAAGCGGAAGCGCCGATGATCCCGTAACGGGAATCCCGAAGCGCCCGAAAAACCTTGTGAGCCTGGTTACGGGAGAGACGAAGGCGGAGGAGCCGGAAACAGATGTCTTCTCCGATGCGGAGCAGGACGAGGATCTGTCCCTCAGGACAAAGTATGACTTATCCTCCGTGGACTTAAAGAAAGCACACAAGCTTGCGGATCCGGTCCTGGAAAAGGCGGTTGGAATTTCCGGGACGACCCAGGGAGTCGAGCTGGAGCTTGACGGCAGCAAAAAAAGCTCCAGAGATACGAGAATTTCCACAAACAAGCTGATGATGATCATCCTGTTATTCATCGGCGGCGGTCTTCTCATCTGGTTTTTCATCGTCCAGATCAGGCAGAAGAGACAGAGGGACATGTATGAAGAGGACTTACCGGATCCGGAGGAAGGAGAAGAAGAGGATGAATAAGAAGAAAAAGCGAAAGCCGCTCCTTCTGGCTGTCCTGACCGCCGCGGCAGCTGCCATGCTTCTTACCGGCTGCGTGGACCAGAGCGGCGGCACAAAGGTCAAAGACACCGAAGGAACTGCCGGAAACGCGGATGACCTCCGGATCGTGGCGACAAGCCCCGCGGTCGTGGACATTATGGCGCGGCTTGATATCGATCTTGTAGGTGTCTGCAGCTCGACCCTGTCGAATATCCCGTCACGCTACAGCAATGTCACGACGGTCGGCACCGCGCCGAGCCCGGATATGGAAGTCATCAAGACGCTGGATCCGGACTATGTGGTTGGTCCGGCAGCCCTCCAGGGTGACGTACAGTCCGGTCTCGAGGCTGCCGGGGTCGACGGCATCTTCCTCAACATGGAGAGCATCGAAGGTCTCTATAAGAGCGTCGAACAGCTGGGCACTCTCTTCGGACGCCAGGCTGAGGCTCAGGCGATGCTCGACGAGTTCGCCGCCTTCTACTACGAGTACAGTAAGGAGAATGAAGGCAAGGAAAGCCCGAAGGTGCTGGTGCTCATGGGACTTCCGGGTTCCTATGTGGTCGCCACCGGAAAGAGCTATGTCGGAAGCCTCGTCCGCCTCGCGGGAGGCACGAATGTCTACGAGGACGGGGAGAGCAATTTCCTTGTGGCAAATACCGAGGACATGCAGGCGAAGGATCCGGACATCATCGTCCGCGCCGCCCACGCCATGCCCGAGGATGTCGTAGAGATGTTCAAAGAAGAATTCGAAACCAACGATATCTGGAAGCATTTCCGCGCCGTCGAGGAAGGACGGGTCTACGATCTGCCCTACGAGTCCTTCGGCATGAGCGCGAAGTTTAATTATCCGGAGGCTCTGGAGATCCTGGGGCCGATGCTGTATGGGGAGTAATGAAATGGCAAAAGAGGAAAAACAAAAACAGAAGCCGGTGCTCCTGTCCTTTATCGCGGTAAGCGTTCTTCTGCTCATCATGATCTATGTAGCGGTAAACACCGGAAGCCTCAACGTGGGGATCGGCCAGTTGCTCCGGGGACTGTTCGTGGAATACGACGCGAATGTCGCGACGGTCTACGACCTGCGCTTCCCCAGGATCATCATCGCGGCCTTAGGCGGCGCGGCACTGTCCGTCTCCGGCGTACTGTTCCAGGCATGCATGAAGAATCCCATCGCGGATCCGGGCGTCATCGGTGTCAGCTCCGGCGCGAGCTTTGTGGCGGTCCTTGTAGCGGGACTTTTCCCGTCCCTTTACTTCTTTACGCCGCTGTTCGCCTTTCTCGGCGGCATCGCCGCCTGCGGTCTTGTGTATCTTCTGGCGTTTAAGAACGGGTTAAATCCGCTCCGCGTCATCCTTGTGGGCGTTGCGGTCAACGCGGTCTTTACGGGCCTCACACAGGCCTACAATGCCATGACCGGCGGCAGCCTCACAGGCGTCGCGTCCATCGCGAACGCCAATATTTCCCAGAAGACCTGGGAGGATGTATACATCATCACGGGCTATGTGGTGCTCGGACTGATTCTCGCGTTCCTGATGTTCTACAAATGCGACCTTCTGTCCCTCAGCGACCAGACGGCGCGCAGCCTCGGCATGAATGTGACCGGAGCGAGGATCACGGTCTCCGTTATCGCCGTCGTCCTTGCCAGCATCGCGACCGCGGAGCTGGGTGTTGTGTCCTTTATGGGACTCATCGTGCCGCATATCGCGCGGATCCTCGTGGGTTCCCGCCATCAGGTGCTGATTCCGTTTTCAGCCCTGGGCGGAGCGCTGTTGCTCCTTCTCGCGGACACCCTGGGACGGACGATCGCGGCGCCCTATGAGGTATCGGCGGCGATCCTCTTATCGATCCTCGGCGGACCGCTGCTTATCATACTGATCAGAAGGAGTGACAAGACCTATGGCGTGTAATGCAATGGAGGTAAAAAAGCTCAGCTTTTCCTACGACGGAACGGAAAAAGTCCTGACGGACCTCGATCTGGCGATCCCGAAGGGAAAGATTACGGTGCTTTTGGGGGCGAACGGCTGCGGCAAATCCACACTTTTTAATCTGATGACAAAGAATCTCTACCCGGACGAGGGGGAGATCCGCCTGGGGGAGGAGAATATTGAAGATCTGAGTCTTAAGGACTTCGCGAGGCAGGTGGCGATCGTCCACCAGAGCAATACGGCACCGCCGGATCTCAACGTGGAGACACTTGTCGGCTATGGGCGGACCCCGTATCTCTCCGCTTTCCAGACGGCAGGAAGCATGGAGGACCGGGACGCGATCGAGTGGGCCTTGAAGGTCACAAACACGGACAAATACCGGAAACGGCAGGTTTCGTCCCTCTCCGGCGGTCAGAGGCAGCGTGTCTGGATCGCCGTGGCACTCTGCCAGATGACGGATATTCTGGCACTGGATGAGCCGACGAACGCGCTGGATGTCCGGTATCAGCTGGAGATCATGAAGCTCGTGCGCGAGCTCAACAAAGAGTACGGAATGACGATCATGATGATCCTCCACGATATCAACCAGGCGATGAAGTACGCCGATGAGATCGTCGGCATGCGGGACGGTCATATCGTGGGTCAGGGAAAACCGGAGGAGGTCGTAACCGAGGACTTTATCGAAGAGCTCTACGGTGTGCGGCTGCCGATGACGGAGATCGACGGACATAAATATGTCCTGACAGTTTAACAGTCCTGCCCCGGTCTTGTGGGGATCGGGGCGAAAACAAGGTTTCAACGGGTATTTCCCGTGAAATATATAACACGATTCATTTGATCCGATTGCCAGAAAAAACATGGATTCGGATCGTCTCACCCGGATAGGGAGAAAGGGAGGATTTCTATGTTAAAGAAATTCGCTGTAACAATGGCAACAGCAGCAATGGTGGCAGCATCGGCAATGACTGCAATGGCAGCCACAAACTACTTCTATGTTTATGAGAACGGAACATTCCGGGCAG
>CAVIYT010000041.1:0-8757 GCA_963646925.1 Paludibacteraceae bacterium | reverse complement strand
AGCCGATTTGGAATGGATTTTTGCTCGTAACTATGAAGGTACTGAATAGTTACCAGTATAACACGATACTTAGATTTGTGGAAGGAGTTTTCTCAATGATTTTAGCGATCGATATGGGAAACAGTAATATCGTTGTCGGAGGTCTTGACGACAATAAAACATATTTCGAGGAGCGCATCACCACCGATGACCGGAAAACGAGTCTCGAGTACGCGATCCTTTTAAAGAATATTCTGGAGATCCATAAAGTAAAGAAAAATGATATCGAAGGTTCCATTATGGCATCCGTTGTCCCGCCGCTTAACGCCCCGATCTCTTCCGCTGTGAAGAAGATCACCGGAAAGAAGCCGCTTCTCGTCGGTTCCGGAATGAAGACCGGTTTAAACATCAAGATGGACAACCCGAAGACCGTCGGCGGTGACCGAATCGTAGCCGCTGTCGCAGCTATCGCAAAATATAACGGACCGATCATCATCGCGGATATGGGAACCGCGACGACTCTCGACGTGGTGGACCACGATGGAAACTACATCGGCGGTGTCATTCTCCCGGGTGTAAAGGTTGCCTTAAACTCCCTTGTCTCCAACACCGCCCAGCTTCCGAGAATCAGCTTTGACGTTCCGAAGCGCGCGATCGGAAAGAACACCATCGAATGTATGAGAAACGGTATCATGCTCGGCAACGCCGCAATGCTTGACGGTCTCATCGACCGCATGACCGCCGAACTCGGCGAACCGGCAACTCTCATCGCCACCGGCGGTATGGCAAGATTCATCACCCCGCTCTGCACCCACAAGATCATCTACGATCCGGACCTTCTGCTCCGCGGACTGATGATCCTGTATAGACAGAATACAGAGCAGAAAGACGCATAGTAACTCAATTTTATAAGTCAAGACAACTGAATAACTTGCGAAACAAACATCGGTCGTCGGAATATTCATCCGACGGCCTTTTATCTAAAATTGCGTAATATTATGCTGTTGTCTCTATTTTTTCGCTTAAAAACGAAATGCAAACGAAATATCACAATTCCAAAAACCGGGGCTGTCGCACCATCAGTGGCATGCGGCAGCCCCGGTTTCTGTATCCGTGTTTCTATTTTATCCTAATCTTCTCACAAATTCCTCATACCCAAACGTTTTCACCACACTGCACTCCCCACTCTCATCCATTCTCGCGATGGACGGCAGGCACATGCCGTTGAAGGTGTTGTTTTTTACCATGGAGTAGATCGCCATGTCCTCGAAGCAGAGTTTGTCGCCGATCTGGATCTCGTGGTCGAAGGAATAGTCGCCGATCACGTCGCCTGCAAGGCAGGTCATGGAGGAAAGGCGGTAGGTGTACTGTTTTTCATCCGCTTCGCCGGAATCTTTTAACGGTGGGCGGTAGGGCATCTCCAGCACGTCCGGCATGTGGCAGGCGGCGGAGGCGTCCAAGATCAGTGTCTTGATCCCGTTATCCACAATGTCCATGACTTCCGTCACAAGATATCCCGCGTTTAACGCCACGGCTTCCCCTGGTTCCACATAGACGGTGACGTCGTATGTCTCCTGCATATGGCGGATGCAGCGCTCCAGGCAGTCGATGTCGTAATCTTTTCTTGTGATGTGGTGTCCGCCGCCCATGTTGAGCCATTTGATGTTTGGAAGTTTCAGGTATTTTCCGAATTTCTCTTCCACGGCCTTTAAGGTCGTCTCCAGGTCATCGGAGTTCTGCTCGCAGAGTGTATGGAAGTGGATCCCGTCAAGTTTGTCCACGAGGTCTTCCCGGAAATTCGCTAAGGTCACACCAAGTCTGGAGCCTGGCGCGCATGGATCGTAGATTGCGTGGTCGTCCTGGGTGGAGCACTCCGGGTTTACGCGGATGCCGATGCTGACGCCTTTTTCTTTACAAAAATCCGCGTATTTTTCAAGCTGGGAAAAGGAGTTGAATACCAGGTGTTCGCAGATATCGGTGAGTTCTCCGATCTCCGACTCCTTGAAAGCCGGAGCAAACACATGGTTCTCCTTTCCCATTTTTTCATATCCAAGCTTTGCCTCGAAGAAACCGCTGGCTGTGGTTCCGTCCAGGTATTCGGCGATCAGCGGGTACTCGAAGAAGTTCGAGAACGCTTTCTGCGCAAGAAGGATTTTGCATCCGGTATCATCCTTTACCTTCTTCAAAATTTCCAGATTCTCTCTGAGCTTTTTTTCATCAATTACATAGCATGGAGTTGGTAATTCATTAATTTTCATCTTATTCTCCAATTACTGACTCGTTCCTGATACACATTTAAGACCTGCCAGAAAACAGAGTTCATTTTTCTATTGCCGTATCACAATACAGCAACACCCCTGACAACTCGTCCCTGCCAGAGGTGTTTCCGCACTTAAAACCATTCAGCATTCCGCGCGCTTTTCCTGCAGTCAGCACGAGCCTGTTGAACGATCTCTCATTTTCAATTTTTTATTTCACGATCTCCGGATTCTCATCCACAACCCACGGAAGTCCCCACTTGTTCAGTGCTTCCATGTACGGGTCCGGATCGAACTCCTCGACGTTGAATACGCCTGCGCCCTTCCATGTTCCGTCAACGACCATCATGGAACCGATCATCGCCGGAACGCCTGTTGTGTAGGAGATGGCCTGGGAACCGACTTCCTTGTAGCACTCCTGGTGGTCGCATACGTTATAAATATAGATGGTCTTCTCTTTTCCGTCCTTCACGCCTGTAAAGATGCAGCCGATGTTTGTCTTTCCGACGGTTCTCGGACCTAAGGATGCCGGATCCGGAAGAAGAGCCTTTAAGAACTGGATCGGAACGATCTCCTGTCCGTTAAAGTTTACCGGGGAGGTGGAAAGCATTCCAACGTTCTCTAAGCATTTCATATGGGTCAGGTAGCTCTGTCCGAATGTCATGAAGAAGCGGATGCGCTTTACGCCCGGGATGTTCTTCGCGAGGGACTCGATCTCCTCATGATGTAAGAGGTACATGTCCTTCTCGCCGACCTGCGGGAAGTTGTACTCGCGCTTGATCTCCATCGGCTTTGTCTCTACCCAGTGACCGTTTTCCCAGTAGGAACCGTTTGCGGATACCTCGCGGAGGTTGATCTCCGGGTTGAAGTTTGTAGCGAACGGATAACCATGATCGCCGCCGTTGCAGTCTAAGATATCGATGGTATGGATCTCATCAAAATAGTGCTTTAACGCGTATGCGGAGAAGACGCTTGTAACGCCCGGGTCAAAACCTGTTCCTAAGAGCGCCATGAGGCCAGCCTCTTTGAACTTCTCCTGATATGCCCACTGCCAGGAATAATCAAAGTATGCGGTGAATCCCTCTTCCTCGCAGCGCTTCTCATAGATCGCGCGCCACTCTGGATCATCTGTGTCCTCCGGCTCATAGTTTGCGGTATCGATGTAGTTCGCGCCAGCCTTTAAGCATGCGTCCATGATCGTGAGGTCCTGATACGGGAGCGCTACGTTGAGCACAGCGTCCGGCTTGTAGCTTTCCATTAAAGCCACCAGCTCGTCCACGTTGTCAGCGTCCACTTTCGCAGTGGTGATCTTCGTCTTTGTGGTTTCCTGAAGTTTCTCCTTTAAGGCATCGCACTTGGATACGGTGCGGCTTGCGATCATAATTTCTGTGAAAACGTCGCTGTTCTGACAGCATTTGTGGATTGCTACGGACGCAACGCCGCCGCAGCCGATGATCATTAATCTGCTCATGTTTATTTTTCCTCCTCTTTTAAAAGATCCTCAACATACTTCGGCAGCATGAACGCGCCCATGTGAAGATGTGTCGTGTAGTACCATGTCTCGATATTTAAAGCATCCCACTCGCGTGGCTTGAAATCCTTGATGGGATGGTATTTCTTTGAAGCGAAGCCGAAGAGCCAGTATCCGGACGGGCAGGTCGGGATATGCGCCTGGTAGACGCGGCTGATCGGGAAGGAGCGGAACGCCTTGCGGTGCATGCTGCGGCAGGCTAGCTCGTCCTCATCGTAGAACGGGCTTCCATGCTGGTAGACCATGATTCCGTCGTCCTTTAAGGCGCTGTAGCAGCTTCCGTAGAATTCCTTCGTGAATAGTCCCTCGGTGTGGCCGAATGGGTCTGTGGAGTCGTTGATGATCAGGTCATATTTCGCCTTTTTATTTCTCAGAAAGCGCAGACCGTCATCATAGTGGACCTTTACGCGCGGGTCATCCAACGCGCAGGCAACTTCCGGGAAGAACTTTCTCGACACTTCCACGAACATCTCGTCCGTCTCAACAACGTCGATATGCTCCACGCAGTCATACTGTAAAAGCTCTTTCGCGACACCGCCGTCGCCGCCGCCGATGATGAGCACGTCCTTCACGCAGGGATGGACCGCCATCGGCACATGGGTCACCATCTCGTCATAGATAAACTCGTCCTTCTCGGAGAACACAATCTCCCCGTCCAGGGCGATAAATTTTCCAAATTCCTCGGAATCGAACACGTCGATCCGCTGATATTCACTCTCTCCGGAGAACAGCTGCTTTTCGATCTTGATGGACAGCTTTACGTTTCCGGTGTGCAGTTCTGAAAACCAAAATTCCATATCTCCTTGGTCTCCTTTTATCTCTTTATTCTATATGAGCGCGCAGCAATTTCTCTGCTGTGATTGTGGAACCTGCTGCCGCCACGGTATCATACAGACTTTTTACCTATTCATTGCAGTAATAGGATCGATTTCTGCAGATGTACCGTGGCACTTCCGCTCTGTATGTTTTATTAAATATTCGCAAGAATCTGCAGATGATCCACCGCCGGGTCCTCCGTTCCCTGCATGGAACATCCTTTTTTCTTCGCGTACAGGATATACTGGACCACATCGTCCGTGATCATCTCACCCGGCGCTAAGATCGGGATTCCCGGCGGGTAGCACATAACGAACTCCGCACAGACTCTTCCTGAGGACTCTTCCACCGGAACAGAGACTTTCTCGGAGTAGAACGCTTTCTGTGGGGACATGACGACCTTCGGGGAGATATACTCGCCAGAAAGCAGTCCCGCGCTGTCCTTTTTGTAGAGACGCTCCACGTCAGCCAGGGCACCCACAAGGCGCTCGATATCCTGGATGCGGTCTCCGATGGAGATGTAGGCCAGAATATTGCTGATATCACCGAATTCGATCTGAATATCGTACTCGTCGCGCAGAAGGTCATAGACCTCGATTCCCGCAAGTCCGATGTCTCTTGTATACACGGAGAGCTTCGTCACATCGTAATCGAAGATGCTGTCGCCGTTTACAAGCTCTTTTCCGTAGGCATAGTAGCCGCCGATGGAGTTGATCTCCCGTCTCGCGTACTCCGCCATCTCAACGACCTTCGCGAAGGATTCCTCGCCGCGGAGAGCCAGGTTTCGTCTTGAGATATCAAGACTGGAAAGAAGCAGGTAGGAGGCGCTTGTGGTCTGGGTCAGGTTGATGATCTGACGCACATAGTCGGTGTTCACTCCCTTATTTAAAAGGAGAAGGGAACTCTGTGTCAGACTTCCGCCGGACTTGTGCATGGACACCGCCGCCATGTCAGCTCCCGCTGCCATCGCGGAGATCGGAAGATTCTTTCCGAAGTACAGGTGGGTTCCATGGGCCTCGTCCGCAAGGACCTTCATGCCTCTCGCATGGGCAAGCTGGACGATGGTCTGAATATCGGAGCAGATTCCGTAGTAGGTCGGGTTGTTGACGAAGACCGCAACGGCGTCCGGGTTGTCCTCAATGGCCTGTTTTACCTTCTCCACCTGCATTCCCAAGGAGATTCCCAGTCTCTGGTTCATCTCCGGGTTTACGTAGATCGGGATTCCGCCGCAGAGCACCAGGGCGTTGATGACGCTCTTATGTACATTTCGCGGCAGGATGATCTTATCTCCGGCTTTTACCACCGAGAGGATCATACTCTGGACCGCAGATGTGGTTCCACCCACCATCAGATAGGCGCTTGCCGCTCCGAATGCCTCCGCCGCAAGCTCTTCCGCCTCACGGATCACGGAGACCGGATGACAGAGGTTGTCAAGCGGTTTCATGGAGTTTACGTCCAAAGACACACATTTTTCGCCTAAAAGCTGTACCAGCTCCGGATTTCCGCGTCCTCTCTTATGTCCCGGCACGTCAAACGGAACGACTCTTTTTTTCTTAAATGCCTCGAGCGCTTCGTAGATCGGGGCTTTCTTTTGTCTCTCTCTGTCCATGGTTTTGTTCCTCACGCATTCTATTGATTGCGCATCATCTGTAAAAAGCAATTATGCAATATCTGTACCGCAGCGCAGACATATTGCTGCTTTGTACACCACTGCATAAAATTTTGCAATAAAAAAGCAGATGATGCAAAACCATCATCTGCTTAAAACGATTCTATTCCATTGGTGGGGACGGGCGCGCTTTACTCCCTTTCCTCCTCTGACCTTTATCGTTTTTTCTTCCAAGTCTGCAATCGCAAATATATTGTCCCTGCACTTATTGACCGATTCACAAGATGATGTGTTTTTCAAACACTGATTATAAAGTAATCAACTTATAAATTTGAGCTTTTAACTCAATCAATAATGTGGGCTTACCCCCACGCGGCGCTTGACCCGCCTGTCCGATGGGCTTAACTTCCGTACTGTATTTTTACGGGAGTGGTCATTACATACATTTGCGTGAAAACGATAAATGTCTCTTCACACTGCTTTTATCATACATGAAAAATCGGGAAACTGTCAAGTAAAAAATCATTTACATAAAACCGAATCTGAACCGATTCGTGCATTCCTGACTACGTTTCACTTCCATTATCTAATGCTCTTTGATATCTACTTGACATTTTTGAGCTTCAGGATTAATATTCCGCTAGAAAGTGGGGGCGATCGTGCAGTATTATTACTTAAGCAGGTTACTCGCTTCTTTTTTATTTTACGAAAACACTTCTATAAAAACAATTTCTTATCTTCTTTTACAGATATCTCCCCGTCACACTCTCTTGTACCGATTTGATCTCCTCCGGCGTCCCGCACGCAACGATCCGGCCGCCCTGCTCACCGCCGCCTGGGCCCATGTCGATGATGTAGTCGGCGTTTTTGATCACATCAAGATCATGTTCGATGACGATCACGGTCGCTCCGTTTTCGATCAGTGTCTGGAATACGCCTAAGAGCACCTGCACATCCGCCGGGTGGAGACCGATCGTTGGCTCATCGAAGACGAAGACGGTGTCCTCCTGGGCTTTTCCCATCTCGCTGGCGAGCTTCAGTCTCTGGGCCTCTCCGCCGGAGAGACTCGGTGTCTCCTCGCCCAGCGTCAGGTAGCCAAGACCTAAGTCTTTCAATACCTGCAGTCTCTGGGAGACGAGTTTCATATCTTTGCAATTTTTCAGTGCCGAATTGATATCCATGTCCATAAATTCCGGCAGGGAATGGGAAATGCCGCGTTTGTCCGTGTGATTCACAAGATCCGCTTCCTTCGAGTATCGCGATCCGCGGCAGTCCGGGCATGGGATCTCTACATCCGGCAGGAACTGGACATCAAGGCTGATCACACCTGTTCCGTCGCAGCCCGGGCAGCGGAGTTTTCCTGTATTGTAGGAGAAGTCGCCGGTCTTATATCCAAGCCGCTTCGCGTCAGGCGTTCTCGCGAAGATCTTTCTGAGCTCATCATGAACGTTCGCGTAGGTCGCCACCGTGGAGCGGACATTCGTTCCGATGGGGGCCGCGTCGATGAGCTTCACCTGACGGATCCCCTCCGTCTGGATCTCATGGACGTGTTCCGGAAGTTTTTCGCCGTGGATCATGGCGGACAGAGCCGGGATCAGGCTCTCCAGGACGAATGTTGTCTTTCCGGAACCGGAAACTCCGGCGACTACAGTCATCCTGCCTTTCGGAATATCCGCGGACAGCGGTTTTACTGTGTAAATCTCGCCTGTGGAGATATGGATCTTTCCGTGCTCAAACATGTTCTCCCGGTCTGCCCGCGCTCTCGTGCAGGTATCTGCTTTTCCGGAAAGGAACGGTCCCAGTACCGACTTCTCTGACTGTTCGATCTCCCCGATGGTTCCCTCCGCGATCACGGTTCCGCCGCCTGCCCCGGCTTCCGGGCCCATCTCGATCATCCAGTCGGACTCCTTTAAGATCTGGACGTCATGATCCACGAGGACCACAGAGTTTCCGTCCGCGATCAGGTCATGCATGACACCGGTGAGACCATCGATATTTGACGGATGAAGTCCGATAGACGGCTCGTCCAAAACATATAAAACACCTGTCGTGCGGTTTCTCACAGCTCTCGCAAGCTGCATTCTCTGGCGCTCTCCCGTGGAAAGCGTGGACGCGGCGCGGTCCAGGGAGAGATATCCCAGTCCAAGGTCCAGCAGCCGTTTTGCCACCTCAAGAAATGACGCGCAGATACTCTCCGCCATCGGGCGCATCTCCTCCGGCAGGGATCCCGGCACGCCGCGGACCCATTCCGTGAGATCAGTCAGCGGCATCTGACACATTTCCTCCAGGGAGATTCCCCGAAGTTTCGGCGCTCTCGCCGCCTCGGAAAGTCTGGAGCCGTGGCAGTCCGGGCAGATATCCTGTTTCAGGAATTTTTCCACTCGCTTCATGCCCTTTTCGTCCTTCGCCTTCGCCAGGGCGTTCTCCACCGTATAGACCGCATTATAAATAAGTAAAATCAAGTTCGCCCGCCTGATTGCTGTTCTTCGCATGATAAAAGATGTGTTTTTTCTCCGCCGGACCGTTATATACAATGTCCTTTTCCTTCTCCGTGAAGTCCTTAA
>CAVIYT010000040.1:0-15689 GCA_963646925.1 Paludibacteraceae bacterium | reverse complement strand
CGCCGTTCGGACGGATCACGATCTGGCAGTCGCTCGATTCTAAGGTTCCGGCTACCGCCGGTTTCTTGATCTCCATAGATCGTACCTCCTGTTTTCAACTTTTAACGTAACTGTTCAGTACCCTCACAGTTACATGCAAAAATCCATTCCATATCGGCTGCGCCGATGGGATTTTTGCCTTCTAGCCTAAGTTCTCTTACGGTCAGTGCAACAAGTGCACAGACCTACTGAACAGCTACCTTTTAACAAAACGGTGGCGGACATACAGACGGAACATCTGCACGACCGCCACACTGGATGATCCCTTACTTATTTTTTCTTTTCTCTCACATAGCTCATGATAAAACCGGCGAACGCGCAAACACTTGCTACCCATACGGAGTAAGTTTTAATTGCTGTGTTCAGTCCGAGAACCATCGCGCCGTTTCCCATCAGGGCTCCGATCAGCTGACCGAATACCAGAACTGCGCCCATGAGCAGGAATAGCGGAAGTGTGATCTCAAATACTACCATACAAATGTTGTAAATCGTCTTTTTCATGATTTTCTCCTCCTTAAGCGCCTACTACCGGGAAGATGCCCAGCATAATGAGAATTGCAATCAGGACTACCGGAAGTGCGTAATGGAACAGCAGGTTCTTGAAAATCCTGGACGGCTCATTCAGTCCGGAAATACCACTTGCGATGTAGATCGGCGCGGAGTTCGGCGGGATACAGCCTTCGTTGGAAACAAGGAACAGGAATGCTACGCAGCACGATACCGGCGCAAGGCCGAGAGAGCGGAGCGCTGCATATGCAAGAGCACCCAAAGCCGTTGTGGAAGCGGTTCCTGTAAACGGACCAACCATCATTGTGGTGATCACCGCGATCATGATGACTACAAGAACCGGAGATTTGCTTCCGAGTGTATCGAATACTGCAGTAAATTCCTCCTGAAGACCAAGTTTTGTCAATACGCTTGCAGCTGCGAACGCGAAGAATAACAGGCAGCCAACTTCGCTGTACTTCGGTGCGGACACTTTGATCATGTCTTTCCAGCCCTTGAAGTCATGCGGAAGATATTTCCAGCCTTCAATAATCGTAAAGAAAGTCATCATGATCGGGATCCACATTACTAAAGAGATCGCGCTGAAAGATTTCTCTGTGTGCGCGTTTAATGTCGCTTTGATCGCGTTTCCGGTCGGTCCCATCTGGAACAGGAGCGGAACGATGATTCCGAGGAAGATGATCAGGGAGGACGCATTCTTTGAGAATGCTGCTCCGAGGCTCTCACCATTTCCTGCAGATGCCTTTAAGCCATCTTTCTTAGCATAGCAGAATACAACAAACAGACGATATGCCAGTACAAACAGACCAGCACACATAAGGCCTACATATAAGGTGTTGCTGTCAAGTTCAGCAGCGATCGCTTCCATACCAAGTAAGAGAAGCATGGAGGAAGACGGCGGGAAGATCATTCCCAGACCAGCGTTTCCTGCAACGATCGTTGTGGCGCGCTCGGTGCTCCATCCACTCTGTTTCATCCACGGAATCGTGATGGAACCAACTGCGGATGCGTTACCGGAACCAGATCCGGAAACCATACCGAACAGGGCGCTTGCGATGGTGGATACATATCCGGAACCACCCGGAAGACGTCCGAGTACGCTGTTTAAGATCTCAACGAGACGTCCGATAACGCCTGTCTTATCCATCATAAATGCCATAAATACGAATGCCATGGAAGCATATACAACTTCCTGTTTTGCCGCTGCCTTGATACCTGTCTGGGCTAATGTGAACACGTTCTGTCCAGCAAAGATTCCGCCCATCGCGAGGATGATCAAGAATGACCACATCATGGCTTCTGCCATTTTTCTCTTGAGGACCATGTTGATCACAAGAATGGCGGCGATGTAAACAAGTAAGGAAATAATTCCAATTCCAATACCGTTCATGTCCGTTCCCCCTTAATGTTATCTGTGACCGTTTCCCATGGATGCCAGGGAGTGACGATCGGTTTTTCTTTATCATGCTGCGCGCAGTCAGGTTTTTTCCTGATGGCTTCATTATAATAAAATAGGGGATATTTGTTAAATATGGAAACTATGTTGAGGACATAAGCAAAAGATATGTCTGTTAAAAAATTAGCAGGCTTTTGTGCCCCTGAATTTTTCAATTACACCTGACTGCCCTTTTGTCAGATACACAATAATAAAAAGGACCTACTGAACAGTTACAAAGGACCTTCTTTTAGCTTAGAAGGTCCCGCGAATCTCTTTTAAGAACTCCACCAGCTTTTCCGCCGGTGAAGAAAGATATGCATTTTTTAAGACTGCCACGTTAAATGTGTACGGCACGCTGTAAGCTGGGTCGATCTTGTAATAACTGCGCCGTCTCAGCGCGTCTGACAGCTGTTTTGACGGAAGAAGTACCGTTCCGTAATCGACCTGCGCCAGGGCATCCAGAGTGCTTAAATTTCTCGATACCTGTTTGACCGGCGGATGGAATCCCATCTTATCAAAAATCTGCTCACAGATCATCCGACTTCTCTGCCAGGACTGCGTCACAATGATCGGCTCGTTTCTCAAGAATTCCACGTCAAGATACGGCATCGGATCATCATCCCGGTAATAAATCATCTTATGATACCGGCTGTTGCTTCTCGGAACGATCACAAGTTCATCGTGATTGATCTCAAAATACTCCAGTTCTTCCCTCAAAAGCGGCGGGTGAACGATTCCGACCTCCACTTCGCCCTTGATGAGTTTCTCCTCAATATCCTCGCTGGACGCCTCCGTAAGAACAATATCTATGGAAGGATATTTTCCCTTAAACTGCGGCAGAAAGTACGGAAGCACATACATGGCCTGCATTCCCGTAAATCCAAGCTGGACGACACCGCGGTCCGAATTCTGCAGGTCAAGCAGTTTTTTCTCCATGGTCTTCTGCCCCGCCAGCGTCTTCTTTGCAAATTCCAGAAAGCATTCGCCCTCTACCGTCAGTTTTACCCCGTTAGACTGGCGGATAAAGATCGGCACTCCAAGTTCCTTCTCCACCTTCTGGACGCACTGGCTCAAGGCCGGCTGCGCCATATACATCTTCGCAGCAGCACGCGTAATGCTCTGTTCCTCCGCGATACTGACAACATATGCCATATCACGCGTCGTCATATCATCACTCTCCTGTCTGTATTTCCATTCACACGCTCCGCCTTTCGCTAGCCATCGTTTTTCCTTATCGGTAATTTTTCCCGAAAAGCGGAATGAAATTGAACACCACTCTCTACGAAATGTATATAATTATACTATCTTTTTGTTTGCGTGTCAATTTCTTAACAATTCCAGTGTCATGTATACATGATTTTCCTTCTTTTCATATCTTCAAATTGTACTCTCTTCCCTGATCCCGCTCTCCCTCCCATATGTTTTTCTTATGTCCAACATCGGATTTTCCTTTTACAATTTTCCACATTTCCCCTGCTTTTTCTCTGGAAAACTGTCATTATTTCATCTATACTATAAATACGCAGAAAGCGGAGGTGTTTTATATATGACAGAACTCAGTATTCATGAATTATCACTTGGTTTTTCCCATGACAAACAGATGCTGGTGGAGTTTCTCGCAAAGCATCATTTAAATTATGAGGACGATATCGAGGCAGCGTTCGGCGTGTTTGATTCCGACGAGAATCTCACCGGATGTGGATGCTGCGCAGGAAATCTTTTAAAATGTTTCGCGGTGGATGAGAGTCTTCGTGGACAGAACGCCCTTGGGAGTCTCGTATCCAGACTTGTCGAGAACCGGTTCGCGGCAGGTCATTACGATCTTTTTGTGATCACAAGACCAAAAAACAAGGTGCTTTTCACATCCTGCGGCTTTTATCCGTTAGCGGAGACGGAATCCGTTCTGATGCTGGAAAATAAGAAATCCGGACTGGACAATTATTATAAGAAGTTTCTCGCTGGGACAGACACCGATGAGAACGTAGGCTGCATCGTCATGAACTGCAACCCGTTTACGAAAGGCCATCTTGCGCTGATCACCTACGCGGCAAAAGCTTGTTCCCTGCTCCATATTTTTGTCGTCGAGGAGAACCGCTCCCGATTCCCGTTTGCGGACCGGCTACGCCTTGTACGTGAGGGCACGGATCATCTTCCGAATGTCATCGTGCATCCGTCAGGCCCCTATATGATCTCCAACGCCACATTCCCGACCTATTTCTTGAAGGACGGCGAGGATGCGGCAAAGATCCAGAGTGAGCTCGATATCACGCTGTTCGCGTCAAGAATTGCACCGATTCTTCATATTAAAAAGCGTTTTGCCGGGGAAGAGCCCTTCGATCCGGTGACAAGAAGATATAACGAGGCGATGATTCGCATCCTTCCGAAATATGATATCTCATTTATCAAGATCGACCGCATCACCACCGAAGGTCCGGATGGAAAGCCGGAGGTCATCAGCGCTTCCAGAGTCCGGAAGCTGTTGGATGAGAACGGTGTGACAGATGAAGTGCTGTCGCTGGTGCCGGAGTGTACAGCGAAGTATTTAAAGGAAAACTTTAAGTAGCTGCGATTATCCCACTGGAGCTGTCCACTGACGAATTTTCCAGATGTGTGACAACTGAAATGCTGTGCAAAATTAAAAAAATCTTTGCACAGCATTTTCTTCATTTTAGAAACTTTAATCTTAATCCCAAATGGAGTAGTTCTATGAATTTAAACAATGTGATTACCGGTGTCCCGGTAACTTCCGGGGAACTTCGCGCCGCGAGAGACCGGCGTGTCCTGAAAAAATGGGAATTTCTTGCTCCCGGCGGAGAGATCTGCCTTGTGGAGTTTTCCTTAAATATTGCAGGAACGATCAAGGTATTTCCCTTCGCACGGGCAGCATTCCGGGAGGATGTCCGGGAACTTTCTGACCTGCTCTCCCGCTTTTCCGTCTTAAAAACTGAAATTTTCGAGGAAAACACCGGTGACTGCGCATTCTTTCTTCTTGGTGCTCCGGCTGTTCCTGTTAAGAAATTTCTCGTCTCCATTGAGGAAAGTCATCCCCTGGGCCGCCTCTTCAATCTCGACGTCTGCGGATCAAATGGAAGTTCCATAAAACGGCATGATCTCGGACTTCTCCCGCGAACCTGTCTGGTCTGCGGTGAGGATGCCCATGTCTGTGCCGCAAAAAAATCACACTCCATGGAACTGATCCAGTGGCAGACCGCAAAACTCTTCCACGAATTTTTCCGGGACCGGGCGGCTGACCAGGCGGCGTCCGCTGCAGTACGGGGACTTCTCTACGAGGTATCGACTACCCCGAAGCCGGGACTGGTGGATCGGAACAACTCCGGCTCCCACAACGATATGGACTTTTTTACATTCCTTGACAGCAGCGCCTCCCTGATTCCGTGGTTTCGGGAATTCTTCTGTCTGGGATGGGATCACAGCAGTGAGCCGGACGGTCAGCTCTTTGAACGGTTGCGTTACGCCGGGCAGCGGGCAGAAACAGCCATGTTCTCCGCCACAGGTGGAATCAATACCCATAAAGGACTTGTCTTCGCCTCGGCGATCCTCTGCGGGGCGCTTGGAAAGGTCCATGCGGGACGGGAGCTTCCTCTTCCCATGGAGGAAGTACTCCAACAATGCAGAAAACTAGGTGAATGCTCTCTCGCCGATCTTCATAGGATCACGAATCTGCCGACTCCTCTTTCCACCAACGGTGAGCGCATCTTTGCCGCCTACGGTATCCAGGGGGCCCGGGGTGAGGCGGCCGCCGGTTTTCCTTCTGCAGTCCGGATCGGGCTTCCCGCGCTGAAAAAATGGCTGGCAGCCGGTTTTTCCTTAAACGACGCCGCGGCTATGACACTTCTCACCTTGATCTCTGAAGTTGAGGACACAAACATGGTCCACCGGGGCGGACCGGAACTTGCAAAAAAAAGCAAAGAGCAGGCAAAACACCTGCTCTCCACCGTCACAAAAGAAAATTTCAAAGAGACTCTGGCGACTCTGGATCACCAGTACATCACGGAAAATCTGAGTCCCGGCGGATGCGCCGATCTTCTCGCTGTGAGCCTGATGTTCCACTTTCTGGAATCCGGCGGCATGATCTGTTCTTAAACCTGCCGGAACTAATTCCGGAAGCGATCCCAGATGCATGACGACCACAAAAGGCCAGCTGCTCCGCGCATTTGCAGAACAGCTGACCTTTTTCTTACTTCATTGTCACCTTTATCTTACCGTCGTTAGTCCATCTGATCTCATATGTCTCAGTCGTGTAGGTAAATCCGCTGATCTCCACATTTCCATCTCCGGCATCCTTCAATGAAACGGTAAAATCTGTACAGTCATCCGTGTCCTCTCCCACATACTGGTAGAAAAGACTCTCCGGATCGTTCGGATTCTTCATCAGGTCTCCGGATATCTCCGCCAGCTTAGATCTGCTGATCGTTCCCTCAAGATCATATTCCGCTTCGCAGATCTTAAGTGCCTCCGCGATGCGGTGTCCCTTCTCATAGGCCACCGCGCTCTTTGCGCGATTTACATAACCGTTATAAACTCCAACACTCACAGAAGCCAGGATCACCATGATGACAATTACTACCATCAGCTCCACTAAAGAGTATCCGCCATGATCCAGTTTCTTAAGTTTCCCACGCTTTTTAAATTTCCATGTTCTCTTCGTCATACTCAACCCCAGCTTTCTCTTATTACCAGGGCAGCCGATGACGCCGCTATATTTTTCTATGTTAAATATATCTGTAACTTCATCCAACTACACTGCCCTCTCAGATCTTTTGAAGCCTTTATGCCCATCTTAACGCTGCCCCGGTTGGTTTTATAAGTTACACTTTGTTTATAACATATGGTCACATAACGTTACATTGTCCAAGTTATGTCACCAGGCTTGGCCTGTTCTTCCTCCCGTTTTGCCACGGCCATGGCGATCTTTTCCGGCGTGATCGGGAGTTCATAGAACCGTTTTCCTGTCGCGTTGAAGATCGCGTCGGACACAGCCGGAAGCGGTGTGTTGATCACGACCTCACCGATGGATTTCGCGCCGAAGACCGTGATCTCGTCGACGGAACATTCGAGAACTTCCGCCGCGATCTGCGCTAAGATCGTATCGCAGCCCGTTCCCATGTCCGCCGCGCCGATGGCCAGCGTGTAGAATCCGTCATCATTCACCTTGATGGTGGCGCTGCCCACATCGACGGAGTTGATACCAGATCCCTGCATCGCCATTCCCATGCCGACGGCCCGCACTTTTCCGTTTCCCATATCGCGAACCGGATATTTATGCTCCCAGTCGATCATCTTCTTCACGCGTTCCAGACACCGGTCCAGGGCACAGCTCGTGTTCACCTGCCCGTAGTACGCCGGCATCACATCGCCCTCTTTGACGATGTTCTTCATACGCAGCTCAAATGGATCCATATGAAGCTTCGCCGCCAGCTCATTCACGGCGGACTCCACCGCGAAAAGTCCCTGTGTAGCGCCGTATCCGCGGTAGGCCCCGGCGGACATGACGTTTGTATACACAACATCGCTGACGAAGCGGAACGCTTTCGCCTTTCCGTAGAGCGGGATGGATTTATGCCCGGAAAGTCCCACCGTTGTCGGTCCATGTTCCCCGTATGCACCGGTGTTGGACAATGTATACATGTCGATTCCATTGACGATTCCGTCCCTGCTGGCGCCGAGACGAACATGGACTTCCATCTCATGGCGCGGGGTGGAGGCGGTCATGCTCTCTTTGCGGGTGAAGATGATCTTCGACGGCTTCTTCGTCATCCATGTCACATATGCCGGGTAGACCTCGCTGATGGAGGTCTGTTTCGCGCCGAATCCGCCGCCGATTCGCGGCTTGCTGACGCGGATCATGGACTTTGGAATATGCAGGGCGTTCGCAAGAATTCTTCTGCAGTGGAAGACGATCTGGGTGGAGCTCACCACATTCAGACGTCCGTAGGTGTCGATAGTGCAGAAGGTCCGGAATGTCTCCATCATGGTCTGCTGACATGCCTTCGTGTGGAAATCCAGCACCGGTTCCAGAACCTCATACTGGACTTTAATAAGTTTCAGCGCCTTGTCCACGCATTTCTCATCCCGTCCCGCCACGATGGCGACCACGTCCCCAACATACCGGACATGGCGGTCCATGATCAGACGGTCATAGGGGCTCATCTCCGGGTAGGTCTGGCCGAGGGCACTGAAAAACCTACCACGTTTCATCTACTTCGTAAACGGTACGGCGTAGTTTTTTTGACTGCTCTTGAAGTGCCTGTCGGGGTGTCTTTTGATTGTATCTTGATTTCGTATGAGTGGCATCTACGATAATAGATTTTGATTTTATTATTTTTTTATCCAATGCAATCTGAACTGTCTTTGAAATCAACATATCCAACAGATTCATATCTTTCAAACGTAGTTTACGAAATTTTGTCAAAGAACTGGGGTTAATAACAGTTTCTTCTGGTGCCATATCCAAAAAGTATTTAAATGACATATCATATTTAGAACGTTCTACAACATCAACATCAGATAAATCATAGATAGCTTTTAAAAGCAAGTACTTAAACATTCGAATAGGCGGAACTGCATTACGTCCATTATCAAGACAATATTTATCAAGTAATTCATCATAAATAAATTCAAAATCAACCAGTTCTTTTATCTGACGAAGCAGATTGTCTTTTGGAACCACCAACTCATATATTTCCATGTAAGGACTAAGTACTAATTTCTGTTGTTGTTCAATCATAAAAACACCGCCTATACTTGATATCTATATTATATCAAACATAGGCGGTACTATCTACTTTTTCAGTGCCCTCGATCGGCGGAAAAGGGGGGCGGAAGTGTCCTGACGCCGGAAGCAAAGGAGTTTTTACATGACTATGAAACCTACCGCGACGCCTGCATTCAGAGCAGCCGGGGAATCGGAAAGAGTACGCTGCTGCGGGAGCTTCTGGCGCTGCCGTATTTTGCTGATTCCGGTCCATTTCCCGGCTTTACAACCCAGGCTTTTCCCCGTGACCGTGTGGAATTAACGGACAATCTTACAGGAGAATTTGTAAGGATCGGGTTCTATGATCCACAGGGCCCCATCGCGGCAGACAACTTCTCTGCGGACGATTTCACACCACATATTTGCGCGGATAGCCGCGCTGGTACTGACACCAGACTTCCTGGCACAATTCACTCAGTACCACAGCTGCCCGGCAACCAGATGATACCGGATATGGACGGCTTTCTTGGACTCGGTCTCACCGCTGTCACCCGCGCCATCGACTCAACATTCCAATGGGCGGTAATCGACGAACTGGGCTACCTGGAAAGCTCCTGCCCGGAATTCTGCGATGCTGTTTTTCGCCTTTTTGATCAGAAACACGTCATTGCCGTCCTGCGCAGCCAGTCCACTCCTTTTCTTGATGCGCTGCAGGCAAGGGATGATGTGTTCATGTATGATCTGGACCATCCGGTTCTTCCAGTGGGATGCGTAATCATGGCATCCGGGCTCGGAAAACGGTATTTTGAGGAGCTTCTCACACTCCCGGACAACCACGGCGGCAATGTACTGCTCAAGAAATATCCTGATGCTGTCCGGTATTTCCCCGCATGCAGCCTGTTGGAGCTTGCTGACGCGGACACTCCGGCAGAACTGGAGCAGTTAAAAAAAGCGGAATCTGCCCGGTAAACGATACCTCGGTATCGCCCGGATAAATTCCGCTTTTCCTTTACAGACTCATCTTATCTCAAAGCTTTTTCGTTTCCTTCTCATTTGGAAGCACAATATTTAACAGGATCGCAACCACAGCCGCCGGAACGATTCCGGAGCCGCCGAAGATCTGCTGGATTCCGCTGATGACGATGGATGAGAACATCATGACCGCAGCGCCGCCGAAAGAATTGATTCCCTTCTCCGGATTATTTCCGCATAAGGCGATCATGCACCAGATTCCAAGCGCGTCGCAGAGGATCTTGACGGATTTGGCAATTCCCTCGCAGACGCCGACTCCATGTCCCAACGGTCCGATGATTTCATGGGAATAGGGCTTTTTCAGCTTATCGTAGTGGATATTTTCACAGATAAAATCGTGGATATACTTTTCTTTCTCCAGCTCCGAGAGCTTTGCCGCCGGTCTTGCAAGCTTTTCCACGCGGGCATTCATGGCTTTCTGGTGGTCTTTGATCTTGCTCTCCTCAAAAATATATTCCGGGATGAAGATCAGATTCGGGGAATCCGCGAAATACCGGTATTTAAAACTGGAGATCCAGAAGATCTCCGGGTGGTCAAGGCGGAGTTCAAAGAAAATATCGCTCAACGCGTGACCGTCGATCCGTGGGATCTGGAACGAGTCAGCCAGACTCAAAAGCCCCTGCTGCATGGCGCGGTAGACGGCCTGGCGTTCCTTGTCCATGCGGTTATAGTAAAATGGTTCCATATTGGATGTGATCCTTTCGAAAATTCATTGTAACTGTCCAACGCGATTCAGTATAACGTATTTTCTGATGATTTTCCAGCCGAAATCCACAAAAAACATTGACTCTACAACCGTTGTAAGGTTTAATATTTCTGTACGCCAATGCGTTGATGTGGATCATTTCTGGTATCTGTACGCGGAACATGAATCTGTTCTGCAGATTGACGCAAGTGTTTAATCTTAACGCAAAATATGTCGAGGCGCATTTATAAAAAAACAGGGGAAATGACATCATGGAGAAAAACTTAACCACAGGAAACATCTGGAAGACGATCTTTTATTTTGCCCTTCCATATCTTTTTTCCTACTTCTTACAGACCCTATACGGTATGGCTGACCTTTACATCACCGGTCAGTTCTGCGGTGTCGATGCCATCACGGCGGTGGCAAACGGAAGCCAGGTCATGCATATGCTGACGGTCATCATCGTCGGTCTCGCGATGGGAGCGACCGTCATCGTCGGACGTGCCGTCGGTGCCCGGAAGCTGGACGAGGCGGCAGCCGCCATCGGGAACACTGTAACCTTGTTTTTGACCGTAGCGGCAGTCCTCACGGTGGTTCTTCTGATCGCTGTGTCCGGAATCGTGGGCCTCATCGGGACACCGGAAAAAGCGGCAGCCGGAACTGTTCAGTATCTGACGATCTGCTTTATCGGGATTCCCTTTATCACGGCATACAACATCATCAGCTCCATCTTCCGCGGTCTCGGAGATTCCAAAAGCCCGATGTATTTCATCGCTGTGGCGTGCGTGCTGAATATCGCGCTGGATTACCTGTTCATCGGATATTTTGATCTCGGTCCGTCCGGCGCAGCCCTCGGAACTACTCTGGCCCAGACCTTCAGCGTTATCACGGCGTTCTTCGCGATCCGCAAAAAGGATACTGGGATCCATCTGAAGAAAAAAGATTTTTATCCGGCAGGAAACACCATGGGAGAGATCTTAAAGATCGGCATCCCGGTAGCTGTCCAGGACGGCTTTATCCAGGTCGCGTTTATCATCATCACCGTGATCGCCAACCATCGGGGGCTCGATGAGGCGGCGGCGGTCGGAATCGTTGAGAAGGTCATCAGCGCCTTATTTATCGTTCCGTCATCCATGCTGGCAACAGTATCCGCTCTGGCTGCCCAGAATATCGGTGCCGGAAAGCATGACCGGGCGGCGGAGACACTTCGCTGTGCTGCCATCATCACGACCGGGTATGGTCTTGTGGTCTCCGCGATCGTGTTCCAGGCGGCAGGTTCCGTGCTCGGGATCTTCACGGCGGACGCGGCGGTCATTCTCCTTGGAAGCCAGTACATCCGCGGTTATATCTGGGACTGTATCTTTGCGGGGATCCATTTCAGCTTTACCGGTTTCTTCTGCGCATACGGGAAGTCCTACATCGGTTTTATCCACAACATGATCGCCATCGTACTTGTCCGCGTTCCGGGGTCTTACATTGCCGCAAAATTTTTCCCGGATACGCTTCTCCCTATGGGAATGGCGGCACCGGCGGGTTCCGCGCTCTCCGTTCTGATCTGTGTCGGTGCGTTTATCTGGCTGAAAAGACGGGGAATGCTCGGTGATCAGCCAACCGGAGATACAGGAGAAAATTAGCAGGAGGACGTTCCGTGGAAGAAAAACAGTTATTTCAGATCGGTGAGGTCGCAAGAATGTTCCGCGTGAGCATGGGAACTCTGCGCCACTATGAGGACCGCGGACTTTTAAAGCCGGAGTATATCGATAAAGAGACGGGATACCGGTACTATGGAGTCCGTCAGCTGGAGGTCTTAAACACGATCCGTTATCTCAGAGTCCTGGATTTTCCACTGTCCCAGATCGCGGATTTTCTCGGGAACCGGGATATTTCGGTTATTGAGGAGAAACTGGAAAAGCAGAAAAAAATCATCGCAGAAAAGCAGAGGGAGCTCGAAGTGATATCCCGAAAGATCGACCACAGACTGCAGATGCTTCGGGATGCGGCAGGCTCCACGCTGAATGAAATTCAGATCATAGAGGTTCCGGCTATCCGGATCCACAGGATCCAGGATTCCCTGAGACTGGATTCCTACCTGGATCTGGAGTACGCGATCCGGAAGCTGGACGAAAACCAGAAAGAGCCGTTGATCTTTCTCGGAAAAGTCGGCGTCGGAATCTCAAAGGAAAAGCTGGATCGCAACGAATTTGACCGCTACGACCAGGTATTCCTGATCCTGGATGACGAGGACAATTATCAGGGCGAGACCGAACTGCTCCCCGCGCGCATCTGTACCGCGGTCCGCTTCCGCGGAAGCCACCGGGAAGCGTCAAAATATTATAGACAGTTATCTGATTACATTTCAAAAAACGGCTATGAAATTACCGGTCCCTCCCAGGAGATCACCCTGATCGACGATGGGCTCACAAGTGATTCGGAGAAATTTGTTACGGAGATACGGATACCAATATAAACATAACTAAAAAATAGCTTTGTGTATCATTTGGCATGTGATACCCAAAGCTATTTTTAGCTTAATACCGATTTTCAAAAAAACAATCCGCAATATATTCCGGTGACTCAGCCCAAAGACCATTTTCTGTGTTTTGCAAGGTTTTATAAGTCCCCGAATGGTAAAACTGTCCTAATGCTTCTACAAAATCTATCTTTTTTGTCTCTTTAATAATATCAACGATAGCCCGAATTTGTATACACATATTCATTGTAATGTCTTTCCCGTTGAAGGTATAGATCTTATTCATATTGATTCCTCCCAATAAAGCTCAGATATTAAGCTTTACTCCCCCGCACTCTCCAACAACTGTTCGATCTTCGAAACAAACAGATCGAACGCAACATCGTTCTTTCCGCTGTTGATCACAATATCGGCGAGAGCTCTTGTGGGCTCTACGTACATGTAGTGCATGGGTTTTACGGTGGTGAGGTACTGGTTGATGATTCCGTTCAGGTCTCTGCCGCGTTCCTCCACATCACGGACGATACGGCGCAGAATGCGCTCGTCGGCATCGGCTTCCACATAGACTTTGATGTCCAGAAGATCACGGACTCTCTCATCCGCCAGGAGCAGGATGCCCTCGACGAAGATGATCGGTCTCGGCTCGATCTTTATGACCTCGTTGGAACGGTTGTGCTGGCTGTAGTCGTAGACCGGACACTTGATGGTCTTTCCGGCCTTTAACTCCTTTAAGTGCTCCACCAGAAGGTCTGTCTCCAGGGAATCCGGATGGTCATAATTGACCTTGACACGCTGCTCAAACGGAATTCCATCCTGTTTCCGGTAATAGTTATCATGGTAGATCACCACAACATCATCTCCGAAATACTGCTTGATCCTGTTTGTAAATGTGGATTTTCCAGAGCCGGAACCTCCGGCAATTCCGATAATAACGCTATCCATTCTTCTTACCTCTTAAGTCCGAATTCTTCCGGCATGAATCTCGGGCAGATATTCTCTGTCGTACAGATCACGGTCGCCGCAAGTCTTGTACCGATTCCGCAGGCTTCCTGCAGTGTCTTTCCGTAGGTAAGTCCGATGCACACGCCTGAGAAGAACGCGTCCCCCGCTCCCGTCGTGTCGACCACATCCACCTTGCGTCCCGGATAAATACCGGTATGTCCATCCGCGTCAACAAAGACAGCGCCGTCGCCTCCCATGGTCACCACCATACGGGAGATCTTCGCGGAACGGATCCGCTCCGGAAGAATCGCCGCCAACTCCGTCGGAGTCATATGGTCATAATCTTCCGAGAACAGGATTCCCGCTTCCTGCTGATTGCACACAAAGCATGCGGTTCTGCGGAGGAAATCTCTTCTCTCCACAGCGATCGTCATATTGGAGACGAGCGCGTAGACCTCCTTGTGATACTTCTCCGCGTACATGAATGTCTTCTTCACGATCTCCTTATCGGTATCGATCTCGATGGCAATGCTGTCCGCGTCCTTGAAGATCTCGTCCCCGTGCTCATCTAAGATCTGCTCGATGGGTTTATGGTCCGGTCTCTTGGAAATGGATGCCACCACATCGCCCTCATGATCAAAGACCGCAAGCCATGTTCCCATGCCGTTCGGGACCTTCTTCATGTACTTTGTCTCGACCTTATGGCGCTTTAACTTCTGGATCACTTCCTCACCCATGGCGTTGTCGTCGACCACGCTGATAAACGTCGGCTTCAGCTCAATGTTCGCGATATTCTCTGCCACATTTCTCGTAACGCCGCCGTGGATCTGCATGACCGTTCCGGCATTTCTTCCCCGTGGAATATATGGGGACATGGAATACCCCTTGATATCAATAAATACGTCTCCGATTACTACGATTCCCATTGTACTTCTCCCCTATCTCTGTCCTTTGTCATACGGAATGCCTTCCGCCTTCGGTGCTCTCGATTTCTTGGAGGAAACCGCAAGAACCAGTAAAGAAATGATATACGGAAGCATCTTATAAAATGTTCCTGGAATATTCAAAGCCACCAGAAAATCAAATCCTGAATATACGTTTGACAGCGCGCGGAACAGACCGAAGATCACCGCAGTCAGGGCGATCAGGTTCGGCTTCCACTGACCAAAGATCATAACCGCCAGTGCCAGGAATCCGAATCCAGCAACGCCGTTCTCAAACTTCCACTCGGAAACACCTGCCGTGATGTAAACGATTCCGCCGATTCCGCCGAGGAAACCGGAGATCAGCACGCCGATGTAGCGCATCTTGTATACATTGATTCCCACGGAATCCGCCGCCTGGGGATGCTCACCGCAGGCCATCAGCCGGAGTCCGAGCCTCGTGTGATACAGCACAATATTTGCCGCGATCAGAAGCACGATCGTAATGATCATAAACCAGTTTACCTCAAAACCGGCGATCTTTACAATAGAAAATGCCTTTTTCTGGTCGATATACTGGATCGTGGACGCAACATTGTTCGGATTCTCCGCCATGTTGATTCCCTTTACAAGAACCGTCGCCGCAGCCGTCGCCAGCATGTTCATCGCGGTTCCCACAAGCGTCTGATCCGCGTTGAAGTTGATGGCCGCCACCGTGAGAAACAGGGAGAATACCATTCCGAAGATCACACTTCCAAGGATCACGCTGACTACCATCGCGCCGTTTGAAAGGTTCGGCATATATTTCATCACAAGAGCACCGCCGAGGGCCCCCGCAACCATGATTCCCTCAAGACCCAGGTTGATAATTCCGCTTCGCTCGGAGAAGCAGCCGCCTAACGCTACTAAAAGCAGCACGGTCGCATAAATGATCG
>CAVIYT010000039.1:51198-51903 GCA_963646925.1 Paludibacteraceae bacterium | reverse complement strand
GGTGACAGGATTCGAACCTGCGACTTCCTGGTCCCAAACCAGGCGCTCTAGCCAAGCTGAGCCACACCCCGGGGATTTCGCGAAGCATTTAAAAACAAAAGTTCACTAAATGCGTTTAAAATTATACCGTGGATAGGGTGGATTGTCAACCACTTTTTTCAATTATTCAAAGCTAAATCCTAAATCCCTACTAATCTCCAAGTTCCGGCGGCATTTCTTCTATTGCAGGCAACTGTCTGATTTGACATGAAAAGCAGCCCCGAAATTATTCTTCGAAAGCTGCTTTCTGGTTTAATCTATTTGTATCAATTATTTTCAATTTATCCCGCCTAGTAAAGTCCCGACGGAAGATCCCTGTCCTGCTCCACATAACAGACCGTATAATGTGCCTCACCGTTCCGGTCGATCTCCATCAGCATATAGGACGGCTTTCTCCCATCCTGTCTCGGATAGGAGAGACTTCCCGGATTCAGGACCACAAGCCCGTCCTCGCAGTACTCCAGATGCGGCTTGTGGGTATGTCCGAACATGACGATATCCACTTTTCTGGCTCTCGCCTCTTCCTTGATCGTTTCCAGCTCGAAGGACACGCCGTACATATGACCGTGAGTCAGAAATGCCCGGTATTTTCCGATCGAAATCTCCTTCTCCCTGTCTGTCTGGGAGAAGAAGTCATTATTTCCGCGCACCACATGGATCACGCAG
>CAVIYT010000039.1:24935-51188 GCA_963646925.1 Paludibacteraceae bacterium | reverse complement strand
CCTTAAAATAGACCTCGCTGCCCTCTGTATCGCCCAGGTGGATCAGCATGTCGAATGAGGACTGTTTTTCAATAATTTCCCTGAGATTTCCATCTCTTCTGTGGGTATCGCTCACGATCAGAATTTTCATACCTTACTCTCCGATTTCCTCTGCAAGACGTTCTTTCATCGCCCGAAGCGCTTTTCCGCGGTGGCTGATAGCGTTCTTCTCATCCATGGTGAGTTCCGCCGATGTCTTTCCGTATTCCGGCAGCATCAGGATCGGGTCATAGCCGAATCCGCCCGCACCTGCCGGTTCATGGGCGATCACGCCTTCCATGGTTCCCTCAGCGGTCAGTGTTCTTCCATCCGGCAGAACTGCCGCGATCACGCAGACGAAACGCGCCGTGCGCTTCTCCTCCGGAACGCCGTCCAGACGATGGATCAGGTTCCAGTTCTTGATCTCATAGGATGTCTTCTCGCCCATGTAACGCGCGGAGTAGACCCCCGGCTCCCCGTTTAACGCGTCGATCACAAGTCCGGAGTCATCCGCAAGAACGATTCCGCCCGTTTTCTCCCAGACAGCTTTTGCCTTAATTAACGCATTTGCCGCGAATGTATCTCCATCTTCGACAATATCAATATCCACACCGGCTTCCTTCATGGACAGGATCTCCGCGCCGAGGTCCTTTAAGATCTCGCGGATCTCCCGCATCTTTCCGGCATTTGATGTTGCAAAAACAATTTTATGTTCCATGTCTCTCTCACTTTCCAATTTTCCGGCTGTAGGCTTTCAGGCACACGTTGCATCCCTTGGATGTCTCTGTCCGCTCCCACAAAGAGCCATCAAAACTAATATACCCCTCGCCGTCGCTTATGTCAACATTTCCGGTGCGTCCGCTCCCGGCGTACTCCACCGCCACCGGCTGTGTGGTTCCCGGTGTGCGGATCTTTACCGCCACAACGAACGGTTCCCCGGCCTTCAACGCCTGGGTCTTCGCAAGGTTTATCGTATAAAATCCCGTGTCCGGCAGTTTTCCGGATGCCAGAACTTTTCCACTGTCCGCCTGAAATTTCACACTGTTTTCCACATGTTCACGGAAGCTGTCCCCGGAAAACATGTACACTTCGTACTCCGTATCCGGCGCTGTGGCGTAAAATCCCACTGCCTCCAGCGTCTCATCCGCCTCCGCCGTATACACGTTCGCCATCCACGCCTCCGGCTCACCGAAGCCCATCTGCCCGGTCCAGCCACAAAGGTCACTCTGGTAATTCCTGTCATAGTTGTCCGTCGGTTCGATCCCGCAGTAGGAGATACCGCTCTCCACGATCCGGCTGTCCTCATAGGACACATGGAAAAATCCGCCGTCCCCGAAAGACTCGCCCCAGCTGTTCACACAGAGGAACGCGCCGTCCGATTCCGGATTCGACGCGAAGTTTTCTTTCGGATAGTTGTCGTCCCAACCGATGATCACCGTGTCATGGTTTGGCTCCTCACTGCCCTTGTAGCAGACATTTCCGTCGCTTCCCCGGTTCTCTGCCGGGAGATAGATGGATGTCTGGACACCGCCGTATTGGAAAACTGCCCGTTTTACCGCGTCATAATCCTTTTCCGTCAGGATCCGGACCTCCTGGACATGGCAGACAGGTGCGAGACCGTCCGGTGACGTGCTGTCCCCGTAGGGATCGTCCGCCTCGGAGACGGGTCCCTGCCAGGCAAGCAGATACGCCATCGCCATACTGTAATCGCCGCCGGAATTCTGGCTGATCCCGAAACTGTTGTGGATCGACATGTGATCCGCCGAAAGCGGCACTGCCATGGACTCCGGCATGGAAGTCTCCACCGCCTTTAACGCCGCGAACGCCCAACAGGTTCCAAGGTCTCCCTGGTCGGAGACGGTGACAGTCCGGTAGTCGCGGAGATCGTAGGAGGATGGAATTTCTATGGATTTCAGATCCAGGTGGCTTTCGCCAGTGGATTCCATTCCTGCATCCGCATCCTTCTGATCAGAACTGGAAACGTTTCCCGCTTCATCTGTCGGATCCGCGCCAATATCCGCTGTTTTTTCCTTACTGTGGTCTGTGTCTTTCTCCGGAGCATTCTGGGCGGATTCTTTCTCTCCGTTCTCCTGCTGCCGATCCATCACGAAAGCAATCTCCGTATTTACCAGCTCCAGAATTTCTGTCCTCGCTGTAAAGACAGCTCCCGCTGCCAGCACCGCGATCCCACAGATCCACAGACCGCCTCCACGTCTTTTTCTTCTTCGACTTCTCATATCCGCTTACCCGCGTTTCTGCCTGCAGTCGGCATTTTTGCTATCCTGCGTATCGGCTGCCAGCCAGCTATCTTTCTTCTTTCCGATCCTCACGTTTCCTCGGCGGCTTCGGTCCTAAGAACTGGTAGAAGTATGTCTTCATCATACCATTGTAGATCTTCCGGTTCTTATCCGCCTTGCGGCCGATGTACCGCTCTGTATCCTCATAAGCCGTAATAATATAAGCAGACCAGGAATCTAAAGCCGCGAAGCGCTCACCGATGGTCTTATATAACTCCGGCAGGTTCTTTTTATCTTCGATTCGCTCACCGTAAGGCGGGTTCGTGATCAGGAACCCATACTTCTTCGGATGGCTAAGTTCGCTGACGGATCTCTGCTGGAAGTGGATCAGCTCATCCACGCCTGCTGCCTTCGCGTTCGCTCTCGCCGCGCGGACGATATCGCCGTCGATATCGTAGCCCTGAATATCCGTCTGGACGGAGAGGTCCACGAGATCGTTCGCCTCATCCATCGCATCATACCAGCATTTTCTCGGAATCAGGTGTTTCCAGTCCTCGGACAGGAACTCACGGTTCATTCCCGGTGCCATATTTGCCGCGATCATTGCCGCTTCGATCGGGAAGGTGCCGCTTCCGCAGAATGGATCCACGAGGATGCGGTCGCTCTTCCACGGGGTCAGCATGATGAGCGCCGCCGCCAGAGTCTCCGTGATCGGCGCTTTACTCGTGAGGGTACGGTAGCCACGCTTGTGCAGGGACTCACCGGTAGTGTCGAGAGCCACTGTCACCGTGTCCTTGTGAAGGAAGACGCGGAGCGGGAAGCTCGCGCCGTTCTCCGGGAACCACTCGATCCCGTATGCCTTTTTCATCCGCTCTACCATGGCCTTTTTCATGATGGACTGGATGTCAGACGGGCTGAAGAGCTTGCTCTTGATGGAGGACGCCTTTGCGACCCAGAATTTCGCATCCTTCGGGAGATACTCCTCCCACGGGATCGCGCGGGTTCCCTGGAACAGGTCCTCGAAGGTCTCCGCATGGAAACTTCCGACTTTTAAGAGCACGCGCTCCGTTGTTCTGAGGAAAATATTGGCGCGGCAGATTGCCTCCGCGTCACCGATAAACGTCACACGGCCATCTTCCACCTGGCTGACCTCGTATCCGAGATCCAGGATCTCCTTTTTCATGACTGCCTCCAGGCCGAAATGGCATGGAACGATTAATTCAAATGTATTCAATCTGATTTTCTCCGTTCTGATGTGTCATGTAACTGCGTGATATCCTGGCAGTTACTGTATTTTCGTAGTTTCACACCATCCGCATTCTGCCGAATGGTTATATTCCATATAATTTTAAGGGTTCGCAGTCTCCCTGTCAATCCCCGCCAGACCTCAAAGCAGACTTACTTTCCGCTGTTTTTCTGGTTTCCTGTTTTTTCGAAAATGTCTTATTCTCTGCATCGCACATAATATTTCCCTCTATAATAATGCAGTCCCCCAAGCGCGTTCACCGCGTCATACCCGCGCCCCGCAAGCTCTCTCGCCGCCAGCAGGCTCTGTCCCCCGTAGGCGCAGTAGATGACCACGGGGCGGTCTTTCGGAATCTCCGCCTCCACTTCATCCAGCCGCTCATAAGGCAGGTTCACAGCCCCCAGGAGATGCCCCGCCTCATATTCCCTCTGTTCCCGCACATCCAGCAATGTGAACGTCCGCTCCCCGTCCAGAAGATACTCTAACTGCTGCATTGAAATCGTCCGAAACATATACCTTCTCCTGAAACATATCCTTAATGTAAGGTATGCCGGGCGGCCCGGACAGGTTCTATGTATCGTTTCTCCGCTGCTACGCTCCGCTGGTCCGGTCCAGTTGGTCTTTCGCACGCTGTTCCGCCAGGGTTTTGCGCATAAAAACAGCGGCAGGTTCTGCCCGCCGCCGCTTTCGTCATACTCAGTAAATGCCCGCTGCCCATGCAGCCGAATTTTTCTTATCTCTTGCAATTTCTGCCATTATCCATGGAGTCCTTAGAACTGTTTTTGGAACGGTTCTGACTGTTGTTCTCCGAGCGGTTCTGGCTGTTTCTGCTCTGGTTCTTTGTCTTGTCGTAGGTCTCAGACTCGCCATTCTTCATGTTGTCGTCCATATCATAGCTGTTTCTTGCCATTTTTTTCGTACCTCCTAGAGTCATTTACATGCGGCCGATGTTCTCTGCCGCAGCTGCATTCTCTAGTATGGTCCGTTCCCGAACGATTATGCAGTCTCCCCGAAAAGAACTTTTAATTTTTTCATGCAGTGGAAAAACGCCGGGATCAGGAAGGCGTCCGCAAAGATCCACGCCAGCGGGCTCGCGAAGCATGCCGGAAGGAATCCGAATACCGGAACGAGGCAGAATCCCACGAGAGATCTCGCCGCCATCTCGCAGACACCCGCGAGGATCGCGAAGGTGGAAAATCCCATTCCCTGGATCGTAAAGCGCACCACATTTACGAAGGTAAGTGGAATATAGAACATGCTGTTTCCGATGAGGAACATCGCCACGCGGCCGATGATCTCCGTCTGGTCCGCGTCCATGAAGAGAAGCGCAATGTACTTTCCGCCGAAGAACAGGATCACGAACGCGATCAGGGAATAGACGATTCCGATAAGGCTCGCCGCTTTCAGTCCCTCTTTCACGCGGTCAAGCTTCTTCGCGCCCACGTTCTGTCCAGCGTAAGTTGCCATCGTACCGCCAAGAGCATCAAATGGACAGCAGAAGAACATGCTGACCTTGCTTCCGGTGGAGACAGCCGCAACTGCCATGGACCCCAGGGAGTTTACTGCCGTCTGGAGCACAACGCTGCCGATGGCTGTGATGGAGTACTGAAGTCCCATGGGAATTCCCATACTGCAGAGAGTCCCGAGCATTCTTCCGTCCGGTTTCCACTCGCCGTCTTTCATATGAAGGATCGGATAATGCTTGATCATGTAGATCAGGCAGAGCACCGCGGAGATTCCCTGGGAAATTACCGTCGCGAGAGCCGGTCCGCCAACGCCCATTCCCAGACTCAGGATCGTAAAGAAGTCGAGACCGATATTCATGAGAGACGATAACAGCAGGAAATAGACCGGAGTCTTGCTGTCTCCAAGGCTTCGGATAATTCCCGCCAGCATATTGTAGAGGTATGTGACCGGAATTCCAAGGAAGATCACAAAAATATAATCATAGGCGCCCTGGATAATGTCCTCCGGCGTATTCATCCACTGTAAAATGTTCATGCAGAACGCGCCGACGATCGTCGTCATAACTACCGCAAACACCGCCGAAAGCCATCCGGCGTTGGCCACGAACTTTCTCATTCCCTCATAATCACCCGCGCCGAACTTCTGCGCCACCGGAATCGCGAATCCGCTGCAGGCACCGGTACAGAATCCGATGATCATAAAGTTGATGGAACCCGTCGATCCCACCGCCGCCAGGGACGATACCCCAAGGCACTTTCCGACAATGATCGTGTCCACCATATTGTAAAACTGCTGAAAAAGGAATCCCAACAGCATCGGAACCGCAAAACTCAAGATCAGCTTCATCGGGGAACCGACGGTCAGATCCTTTACCTCACTTTTCTGCATATGTAACTCTCCTGTATCTTTATATTATGTAAACCACAGTTCCTGTCGAATTGTTTTATCATACTGACATTGCTTTATGGCTCACCTGTTTCTAACGAACTTGATGTATTATAAATCAGTGTTTTCAAAAAGTATATACATCAAAACACCGAAATTGCGGGATCTTTTTCCACCGTCTTTCGTCAAAAGCGCTTTTTCCGATGCCGTGTTTTTCCAAACCGCCATTTCCGATTCATTTTTATCCGAATTTTCGTCTTTCTTCCGCCTTTTCTCTATTTCGCACTTTACATTCCGCACCATTCATGATACTGTAATTGCATCAGAGCGCCAACCGCCCTGAAAATCAAACAAACATGCAGAGTAGACGTGTGCGCGTCAAGTGCCCGCCAGACAGGGAGTTGCTGGCAGGACGAAGGGAAGTTCCCGCGGTGCACATATCGCATCCCGCTGCATCAGAAGATAGCTCCGTCTATTATCTCCTGTTGTGGTCCGAGAATCTGCAAAGGAGGTATTTTTTATGCAAAAAAACTCAAGCGACCTCTTTTCCAGGATCTTTGAATCATCCCGTGAATTTAAGAAGGTCACCACCATCACTACCTGCGCCATGTTCGGCGCGCTGTCCGTTGTACTCGGATATTACACCTTTAAGATCACCCCAAACTTAAAGATCGGCTTCGGATCCATCCCGAACATGCTGGTGGACTACCTGTTTGGACCGGTCGTCGGCTGTCTCTTCGGTGGTGCGATGGATGTGATCAAGTTCATGCTGAAGCCGGACGGCGGATTTATGCCGGGCTTTACGTTCAACGCGATGCTGGCGGCATTTATTTACGGTCTTTTCTTTTATAAGAAGAATCTGTCCCTGCCGCGGATCCTTACGGCGAAGCTCGTAGTGATCGTTCTCTGCAACATCATCCTCGGTACCTACTGGCTGACGCTCTTAAACGGAAAGGGCTTTTTAGCGATTCTGCCGGCAAGAGCCATCAAAAACCTGATCCAGTGGCCGGTGGATTCCGTGATCTTTTTCCTCGTGGCAAAGACACTGGAGCAGGCCGGAGTGTTTAAGATCATTCTTCATGCTGGGAACCGCCAGAGAAGATAGTTTCCATTTGCCCAAAATATAGCGTCAAGCGCTTACCATCAGATTGATTGCGCCCAGCGTTTAATTGATCTGCCTACAGAACCTGCCACCGGCAGTTTCTTCCAGATGCATGGCAGCAAAAAAGTGCTCTCTGCCAGAATCTATCAAGATTCTCTGCAAAGAGCACTTTTTTATCCTTTTTATCCTTTATCCAATTTTCAGGTTAGTCGCCAAGTACATTTACGATTCTCACCGGTGTGCGGTAGTTCCATCTGGAAACCTTGATTCCGGTCTTTTCTGTGGAGGCATGTACGATCTGTCCGTTGCCGATGTAGAGGGCAACATGGTTGATCTTCTTTCCGGATCCGTAGCAGATAATATCGCCCGGGCGCATCTCGGAGCTGCTTACCTGACGGCCCATACGGGACTGTCCGCCGGAAGAATGCGGGAGTTCAACTTCTGCCGCGTGACGCATTACATAAGAAGTAAATCCAGAACAGTCAACACCGGTATTCGGGTTTGTTCCACCGTATTTGTAGCGGTTTCCTACGAACTGGAGCGCATATGTAACGATCTCGGAGCGGAGATCACTCTCAACTTCGATGGCTGCTTCAAGTTCTTCCTCAACCTCTTCCTCGTCGGCCTCCGCCTCTTCAGCTTCCTCCTCATCGGAGTCTGCGTCAGCCTCTGCCTCATCAGTAGTTGCTTCTTCTTTATCTGTCGTCTCTTCAGAACTCTCTGTTTCTTCTGTCGCTGTCTGCTTGTCCTCTTCCAACGGATTTCCGTTTTCATCGAGGTGGATGATTCTTACGACCATCTTGTCCTCTTTTGCAGCTGCCGTTGTCTCGTCCGCGAGGGAAACGATCGGAAGGGCTGCCGTTAAGACCATACATAAGCAGGTGATTTTTAAAGTTCTGAAAAGTTTTTTTGTCATTGATGTCCTCTTATCTTAAACTTTAATGATTTGCAATGTTTGTTACAAATATGTTAAATCTTGTTACAAACAAATTATATTTCTCACAGCCACTTTTGTCAATACATACGAAAGAATTCATAAACTCTTAATATTTTAAGCAAAAGTCTCTAAAACTGTGGCAAAAATGCGGCGCTCCCCGAGGAGAACGCCGCATATGTTTACATAACTTATTTCAATTGTAACATCCTGTGTAACTGTTCAGTAGGTCTGCGCACTTGCTGCGCTGACCGTAAGAAAGTATAGGCCAGAAGACAAAAATCCCATCGGCGCAGCCAATTTGGAATGGATTTTTGCTCGCAACTATGAAGGTACTGAATAGTTACCATCCTGTAGTCTGTTGATTTTTTCAGTAAAATCAAGGTTTTTCGGACATTTTCGTCTCTAAATCGTGAATCGGTCCGCCATTTTTGACACCTGTATCGACAATTCACACCCCCTTGCTGCCTGTTCATTTCTTCCTAATTATATTAACTTTATTACCTGCCCCGTAAATTCTTAACAAGCCAGTAAATAATAAGACACATTAAGATCGGTCCCGAGAACCGGATCAGCAGGTAGAACACGCCGCCCATGATACTGAACACAACAGAGATCACAAGGAATAAGATCACAACAAGGGCTAATTTCCAGTACCACTTATTCAGATCGAAATAATGGATATTCGGCGCGGAGCCGTTCTGATAACTTCCCTGGCTGTAGGTGCTTCTTCTGTCATCGTCCCGTGGGGGCGTGTCCTCAAAACTTCCATAACCGTCTCCGGTCTCCCCCGCCGCCTCCGCGGAATCGATGATCGTGCGGGCAACGATATTTGGCTCGCCGATCTCCTCGATAATTTCATCCATGGTACGGCCTTTTCCCAATTCCTGGGAAAGATAATCCGCGTAATAATTCAGGTTGTCGCGGATGACCGACGCCGGGACCTCACCCGAAAGGGCGTCCTCCAAACGTCTTAAAAATTCGTCCTTGTTCATGTAATTTTACTCCAGTTTTTCTTTAATGATGCCGCCGCGGTACGCCGCCACGAGTTCCTTTAAGTCCGCAATCTTCGCCGCAAGCTCTTTTCCGGTATCCGTGTCCGCAACCATCACACGCTTTTTCATCTTCTCCACAATCATGACTTTCGGCGTGTTCTCATGGTTCCGGTCAAAAGGCTTGTGCTCCGCCAGAGCCAGATGGTGGGAATTGAAGATCAAGGTGTAGCCCGCGATTCCCGTCTTCGGCTGGTACGACTTTGAAAGACCGCCGTCGATAACGAAGAGCTTTCCGTTTCCCTTAATCGGGCTCTCGCCGTCCTTTAATTTTACCGGGACATGGCCATTGATGATGTGGGAACCTTCGATCGGAAGTCCGAATTCCTTGAGGATCTTATTACAGAATTCCTCTTTTTCACACAATTTATAATACGGGTTCATATTTTCCTTCGCGACTGCCTTGTCAGCGACAAAGTAGTTCTCGAAGGTCGCCATATTGTCCTTTCCGTATACCGGGGACTTTGGACCGCACCATAAGTACCACATAAAATCGCGGTACCAGTCCTTCGTCGGGTCGTCCTCCGGCAGGAAGTACGCCATCTTCACCGCATCCTCGATATAGTCTAAAAGACGCTTTCCGGAGTAGATAATTCCCTTGAGCTTTAATTCCTCGAAGGTTCCGTCCTCCTTCATCGGGATGCAGCCATGGTATAAAAGGTTTGAGTTGCACCGCTTGTACATCGCGCCGTGGGAATACACGAAGCGGATATGGCGGTGAAGCGTCTCGCTGTGATGGAAGGAAAGTGCCAGATTGTGGATCAACTCCTGCTCTTCCTTCGTAAGCTTTAACGGGTCCTTTGGATCGATTGTTGGAAAATTCATATCCAACATCTTGTAGTCTTTTCCGCGGATATTTACCGTTCCCTTTTCGAAGTTGATATGTTCCAGATGGATCCGGTCATCGATCTGATAATCCGGGTGGCGCTTCGTGATCTGGCCTTCCACCTTGAACTGGATCACCGTGATCGCCTTGTGCATCTTCGCCGCAAGACCCGGATCTACCGCGTCGTAGATATTCTCGTCGAGGATCTTCGGAAGGAACCGCTCGCACGGGTCGTCCCTGTATACCTTCGCCGCGAACATAGACAGCGGGCGGAGGTTGATTCCGTAACCGTCTTCTAAGACATCGAATCCATTGTAGCGGATTGCGATCCGGAGCACGTTGCAGATGCAGGCCAGGTTGCCTGTTGCCGCGCCCATCCAGGAGATATCGTGATTGCCCCACTGGATGTCCACGTCGTGGAAGTGCATCAGCTCATTCATGATAATATCCGCGCGAGGTCCACGGTCGAAGATATCGCCGATAATATGGAGGCTGTCCACCGTCAGGTTCTGGATCAGGTTGCAGAGTGCCTTGATAAACTGGTCACCCATCTCGATGTCGATAATAGAATGGATAATTTCATCATAATAAACTTTCTTGTTGTCATCGTTGTAGTCCACATGAAGAAGCTCATCGATGATATACGCGAATGCCGGAGGCATTTTTTTACGCACTTTCGATCTTGTAAATTTCGAGGAAACTTCCTTACAGATACGTACCAGGCGGTAGATCGTGATTCTCTGCCAGTCTTCTGTGAATTTTCCCTCTTTCTGGATCCGGCGGATATTCCGTTCCGGATAGTAGATCAGGTTCGCTAAGGCGATCTCCTCTTCGTCCGAGATCACGTAGCCAAAGGTCTCCGATATTTTTTCACGGATAATACCGGAGGCGCTGCGAAGCAGGTGAATAAACGCTTCGTATTCGCCGTGCAGGTCACTGAAGAAATACTCGGTTCCTTTCGGAAGTCCGCGGATCGCCATCAGGTTGATGATCTCACTGGATGCCGCTTTCACTGTCGGATACTCTTTTGCAAGCAGCTTCAGGTAGTCCAAATCTCTCATTATCGTTATGTTCCTCCCTGCGTTTTTCCAGGCGCGTAAATTTTCTCCTGCCGTTCCTGGTCCCGTTATCCCCGCATTTTTGCTTGGTTTTTCGTGGGATCTTTCCGCCTTGCCGGTTAAAAATTTAACCGCCTGGGAATTGCTTTTCCATTTATTTTATAGTAACATATTCATATTCAAAACTCAACAAAAGAATCAATGACGCCGGGGATCGGGGATTCATTCCGGGCTGCCCCGGAAGCAGATCTTTTGCAGTCAAAGTACACTTCAGAAGGGAGATTTTTCTTATGAACAGCGAACTTCTCTATGTTTTTGGGACCGGAAACGCGACGGTCACAAATCTTTATAATACATGTTTTGCCCTCAGGGACGGGGATGAATATTTCATGGTGGATGCCGGCGGCGGAAACGGGATCTTAAAGATCCTGGACAACATGCAGGTTCCCCTGGAACATATCCACCACATCTTTGTGACCCATGCCCACACGGACCATGTCTTAGGCATCGTCTGGATGGTCCGCATGATCGCTACAAAGATGAAAAAGGACCAGTATGTCGGGGACGCCTATATTTACTGCCACGCGGAGCTCATTGAGACGATCAAGACTCTCTGCCGCCTGACGATCCAGGATAAATTTTACAATATGATCGGCGACCGGATCCATTTGGAAGAGGTAAAGGACGGTGAGACGCGCCATATTTTGAGCTATGACGTGACATTCTTCGATATCCACTCTACGAAATTGAAACAGTTTGGATTCACGCTGACATTGAATAATGGAAGAAAGCTCACCTGCGCCGGGGATGAGCCGTACAACCCGGTCTGTGAGAAGTATGTCCGCGGAAGCGACTGGCTGCTCCACGAGGCGTTCTGCCTCTACGCGGAGCGGGATATCTGGAAGCCGTATGAAAAGCACCACAGCACCGTGAAGGACGCCTGTGAACTGGCGGAGGCTCTGGGAATCCCGAATCTCGTGCTCTGGCATACGGAAGACAGCAATGTGGCTGGACGCGAGCGGCTTTATAAGAGTGAGGGAAAGCGGTATTACAGCGGAAATATTCATGTGCCGGATGATGAGAGTCTGATCGCATTATAATTCTCTGATCTTTTCTGAATTTCCAGTTGGCTTTGGCATTTCACCGGGCTGGCTGTTCGCTGAACGGGTCTGTTCTTTTGTGCAGACCAAATTCTCGTTTATATTTGTCCTGAAGTTTAGGAGGAAAAGACTATGTCTATTAAACCTTGGATCTGCAACGGGTCCAAAACGATCGTAAAGGACCGCTGGATCGATCTTCACGCCGACGACTGTGCGCTGCCGGACGGTACGAAGATCTCTCCGTTTTATGTAAATGATGTGCCGGATTTTGTCGTTGTGGTTGCCGTCACCGTGAACGGGGACTTCGTTTTCGTCCGCCAGTACCGCCATGGGACGAGACAGATCCTTTTGGAACTTCCTGCCGGGTGCATGGAGCCGACGGACGCGGATCCCGCAGTCGGAGCCGCAAGAGAACTCTTCGAGGAGACCGGATACGCCGGAAGCGAGCCGGTATTTCTCTGCAAGGTCGCGCCGAACGCGGCATGTATCAGCAACTACGCCCACTGTTATCTGATCACAGACTGCAAAAAGGTTAGCGGGCAGCATCTGGATGCCACGGAAGACCTGGAGATCGTTGTGATGTCCGCTGAGGAGACGAAAAAGCTGATGGAGGAAGGCGGACTTGTGCAGGCGGTGCATGTGGCGGCGATGTATTATGCGGAGAAGATTTTAAATAAGTAGATCGATACCGCTGGGATTTATGCTCTCCTGCCTTTACGGCGCTGCTGACGGTCAAAATTTATTAATAATCGGTAATTTACTCTCCAGTCCGCATTTTCGTATTTCATCGTTTTTTTATTCTAGCGGAATACGATTTGTGTCTGTGAATTTGTTTGAAAAGGATATATATTATGAATAAACGCGAAATTTCAGAAATCAAGAAACAGTTTAAGAAAGACAACAACGCAATCACCCGTATCTGCGGATGCTACGTTGATGCCGAAAAGCAGATCAAGACAACTTTAAAAGAGGCGTTCTTTGCTCTTTCTGAGGAAGAGATCTTTAAATATTACGAGATCTTCAAGAAATCCCTCTCCGGCGGAATCGGAAAGAATCTCCACAATCTGGAATACTCCATCCATGACGAAGGTCCGGACAGTGCCCATGATCTTCTCATGAAACTCCGGGATGAAAAACTCGCCGACGATGAGACTGTGGATACTTTTTATAATAAGGTAATCGAAAATTATGAGTACGGTGAAAACTACTATATTATCCTGATTCACAGCGCCTACGATGTGCCGGGAAAAGCATCCGACAACGAGGAAATGTTTGACGCCTCCGAGGAAGTTTACAATCACATCCTCTGCTGCATCTGCCCGGTAAAACTCTCCGAGCCTGGCCTTTCTTACAATGAAGCGACAAACGCGATCGAGGAGCGCCCCCGCGACTGGTGGGTACAGACTCCGATGACCGGATTCCTGTTCCCGGCATTCAACGACCGCAGCAGCGATATCCATGGTGTCCTGTATTTCTCCAAGAATCCGGAGGAACTTCACTCCGAGTTCATCGACGCCTGCCTCGGCGCGCCGACACCGATCTCCTTCAAGTCCCAGAAAGAGGCGTTCCAGGAGATCCTGACTGACACCCTCGGCGAGGAATGCGACTATGAGACCGTCCGTCAGATCCATGAAAATCTCACGGAGCTTGCGGAGGAACATAAGGAGGATGAAATTCCGCTGACGCTCACAAAGCCGGAGGTCAAAGATCTTTTGGAAAAAAGCGGTGTAGAACCGGAGCGCCTGGAACACTTCGATAAAGTCTACGAGGAGGCTGCCGGAGAAAATACCGCGATCCTCGTACCGGCGATCACCGGAACCGGAAAATTTGCCGTGAAAACCCCGGATGTTGATATCAAGATCAATCCGGACCGTCTGGATCTCGTGGAGACAAAGTTCATCGGCGGCCGCCGCTGCCTTGTGATCGCCGTTGAGGACAATGTGGAAGTCAACGGTATGCCGGTTAAGATGTGGGAGGAGCAGAAGGAGACACAGTAACACGGCAGCCTCCCCGGACCGTTCGGAATTTTCTATCGCCCGAAAAAACCGCCTTTCGGAATTTTCCCGAAAGGCGGTTGGTGCGTGGAAATATTTCGTGGTTGAATCCGAGGGATACTATAGCTGATTCTGCTTATTCTCATTTACTTTCATGATATAGGGATTCCCTTTTTTCATTTTTTCGTTCAGCTGCTTCGCGAATTCATTTTTTGAGAGTCTATCATTTTTGGACGTATTTTTATTTTGAAGTTCATCAATTGTCACTCTTGTTTTGCCTGTTTCATTCTGATTTGCCTTCTTATTCTCAGTCGCAGCAAGCTCTCTTTGTTTTTTATTCTCATGTGCTTCGTCCATGTACTTAAACTGCTCAAGCTTTGTCTCAGCATACTTTTTCAATTCTTCGGCCATACCGACATGGAGCTTCGTCCATTTATCGTTACTTCCCTTGTTATTTCTGTTTGTAAGGTAGTCGTTTGTTTTCTCAAGAAGCTTCGCATACTTTGCCTTAATATCTTCGTTCGGTTGAATTGGATTGACTCCCTTGACTTCATCAAACGCCTTGCGCATATTCTTAAACAGTTTTGAGCTCTTGTGATACCACGGATCAGCAGCATTCATCTGCTCCTCCAAGCCGTCTAACTGCTCTTCCAGTCTATAATTGATTAGAACTTCCGGTTCAACCTGTCGTGCTACTCCATCGATATTCTGAACAATAACTGCGCGATTATCCTTTCTAAAAACATATGGGGCTGTATTTTCTCCGCTATTGCTGATTTCATTGATAACGTCTTTAACTTTATTTGGTTCTACTTCAGTTCCGTCAGCCAGTCGAAGTTCATAGTTATCCGCCATGCGGTTCTCTTGCAGAATATATTCGGCAGCATGAAATTTGTATAAATTTTCAAAACCCCCCATTTCTGCGAAAAAATCCACAAGATTGTCATGTTCGGTTTTTATAATATTTTTACAATGGCCAGGATCTTTAGCTTCTCGTTTTTCCGTATATCCAGAATAGTAGAATTCATACCCGTCGTCATCCATGCCTCCACCCGCTAAGCTTTGAAGTTCATAATCCATCATCGCATTGATATCAAGATACTCGAAACACGGATTTGCAATCAGTCCCATCTTCGCATTTGCAACACCGGTTTTGTCTATGTTATTCTTTAAATCTGCAAGGCGAGAACGCTCCTCATCACTGAGTGTATAAAGAGGATTTTCTGTTTGCGCTTCGTTCAGGTATTTCTCAGTTTCATTTATAATGTCCGCCGCTCTGCTTATCGCTTTGACATTCTTGACCAGTTCATCCGCAGTAAGTGTTTCATCCAGCATGGTCATCATTGTATCTAAACTGGCAACGGACTCATTCAGAGCATCTATAACGATTTTTTTTCGACGTTGACTAATCTCTTCTTTGAATTTATCCTGTGTGAGATTCGGATTTTTATTTCTCTCTTCCGCGTATAAAGCTGCTTCATTTTCTTCACGGACCTCGGGATCTTTAGCGAAGAGTTTCTTAACTTCTTCATTATATTTTTCGATTTCACTGCGAGTATTCTTGTCCGCATCTCCAGGAACAGACTTTAAAAGGCTTTTATGCCAACGTTCTATTGTACTGCTATCAGCACTGGAAAAGACTTTTTCAATGATCACATTACGTACTGCCTCTGATTTAGCCTTACGTTCAGCACGTTCTTCTTCGGTGAACTTAAAGGGATTGCGATAATTATTTTTTAAGCTCTTTTTCGGTTTTGCCTTAATATACCCCCACATTTCTTTTTCGTCAATCTCCGGGCGCAGGATATCAGATATATAACGTTTTACCACCTTCTTCTTCTGTTCAGGAGTCTCATTTTTCATTTCATCATTTACATTGTTCATAAGCTGTTTAATCGTAGATTCAAGTCCCATATTTAATACCTTCTTTCTTGTTTTTTAATGTTGAATTTACTGGACTAATTTCTGATGTCCTTACTATATCACAACATATAGGACAAATGTGGGACAAAGTATAATATTTTTTAAAAAATTTTTGTTTTCTATGTTCGGGTGTTGTGGTTTTGTTATTTTTTTAACGATGTCTCGCTTTTTTTCCTATATTTATTGTCTAATTTGCACAATTTTGGTATAGTATACCCATGAAAAAAATCAAATCTGTTCTCCTGCGATCAGCCGTATCCCTGGAGAGCACCCCGAAAAACAGGAGGAAATCATGAAAAAGACCATGAAAGCTACCGCATTATTTTTAGCAGCCGGACTGCTGCTCACCGCGTGCGGAGGAAAAACAGAGACTGCTGAGACAACTGCTGCCGCTGGCGGCGCTGACACTGCCACTACTGCTGCCGCTGAGACAGACGCGAAGAAGCCATCCTTCGTATTCGTCTGCACAGGCCAGTTAGGCGATAAGTCCTTCAACGACTCCGCGAACGCAGGTATGGAGAAGATCGCTTCCGACCTTGGATGCGAGGTAAAGGTCATCGAGATCGGCCGTGACCAGACAAAGTGGGAGCCGACATTCCAGGATCTCGCTGAGGAAGGCAAGTATGACGTGATCATCTCCAACGGATCTTCTTCCGCTGAGGTCATCGAGCAGGTTGCAGAGGAATTCCCGGACCAGAAATTCGTTATGTTCGACTCTGATATGGAAGAGGGCAAATGGCCGAACCTTTACGCGATCAGTTACAAGCAAAATGAGGGCAGCTACCTTGCAGGTGTTCTCGCGGCACTTGTGACAGAGTCTGATATGGAAAACGCAAACGAGGACAAGAAGATCGGTTTCGTCGGCGGTTCCGAGCACCCGATCATCACTGACTTCCTTGTCGGATACATCGCAGGCGCGAAATCCGTTGACCAGGATATCAAGGTATACGTTTCCTACATCGGTTCCTGGGATGATACCGCAAAGGGTAAAGAGACAGCGATCGCCCAGTACAACCAGGGCGTTGACATTATCTTCCCGGCTGCTGAGCAGGCCGGACTTGGCTGCGTAGAGGCTGCCGCCGAGATGGGCAAATACATCATCGGCGTTGACTCCGACCAGGCAATGCTGTTCTCCGGTTCCGACGAGGACAAGGCGAACGTGATCCTTTCTTCCGTATTAAAGAATGTCGGCGATTCCCTCGTAAGAATGGCTGAGATGGAGGAAGAGGGAACCGTTCCTTACGGCAAATGTGAGTCTCTCGGCTTAAAGGAGAACGGCGCAGGTCTTGCTGACAACGAGTACTTCCAGAAGAACGTTCCGGATGAGATCAAGCAGACCATCGAGGAGAAGAAGCAGGATGTTCTCGACGGAAAAGTAGCGATCCCGACAGCGCTCGGCGATGCTGACCAGAACGAAGTTCAGGCTCTTATCGATTCTGTTGCTCCGTAATTTTGCTAATACAGTTTGTTCAGCCATAGCACACACGCCTTGGCGGACACAATGTATACGACCTATACTCGAAGTTTGCCGCAAAGTTTTATGTAAATCAATCCGTACACCTGTCACTCAGTACAGATCCTACGGAATATCGAGTACAACAGGGGACTTTCCAACAAGTCCCCTGTGCTTTTATAAGGAAGGAGGATCGATATGGGCAAAGAGATCCTGAAAATGGAACATATCACAAAGATCTACCCCAACGGCGTTATGGCCAACAAGGACGTAAGCTTTTCCGTCCGGGAAGGCGAGATCCATGCCCTGATGGGTGAGAACGGTGCCGGAAAAAGTACGCTGATGAAGATCCTGTTCGGCGATGAGGATGCCACAGAGGGCGATATCATCTTCGAGGGAAAGAAGATCCAGCCGAAAAGCGCCGCCGACACGATCCGTCTCGGGATCGGAATGGTGCACCAGCACTTCATGCTCGTAGATTCTCTGCGGGTATATGAGAACGTTATTCTCGGCATGGAGCCGAGAAACGGGATCCTGATCGACAAGAAAAAAGCGATCCAGGCGGTGGAAGAGACCGCGAAAAAATACAATTTAAAGATCGATCCGATGGCGGTCGTTGGAGAGCTCTCCGTCAGTCAGAAACAGAAAGTTGAGATCTTAAAGGTTCTCCTCAGAGGCGCGAAGCTCCTGATCTTAGACGAGCCCACCGCTGTTTTAACACCTCAGGAGACGGATGAACTCTTCGAACAGCTCCTCTTATTAAAGAAAAACGGCCACACGATCATCTTCATCTCCCACAAGATCCGCGAAGTCATGCAGATCTGCGACAATATCACAGTTCTCCGCGCCGGACGGACCGTGGGATCTATCCCGGTCGCCAACGCGACGGAAGAAGACATCTCCCGCTTCATGGTAGGCCGCGATGTCATCCTGAAAATGAATAAAAAGCCGGCAGAATTCGGCGACACGCTCTTAAAAGTCACCGACCTGACCTATGAAAATAAAGAAGGAAGAAAGCTCCTGGACCATGTCTCCTTTTCCCTGAAAAAAGGCCAGATCTTAGGCGTCGCGGGCGTTGAGGGCAACGGCCAGAACGAGCTTGCCGAGGCGATCTTCGGCTTCTACTCCGGCGTCAAGGGCAGCATCGTCTTTGACGGAAACGAGATCTTAGGAAAATCAATCCGCACGATCCGCGATGACGGAATCTCCTATATCCCGGAGGACCGCATTAAGACCGGTGCCGCCGGAAATGTCAGCCTCTGGGGCAACCTGATCGCGGATATCATTGACAGTCCACTCCTCAAAAAACATGGACTTCTCGACTACAAAAATATCCATGACCGGGCAGATAAGCTTATCGCTGATTTTGGCGTCCTCTGCCAGAATGACAGCCAGCCCATCGGCATGCTGTCCGGCGGAAATATGCAGAAAGTCGTCGTCGCGAGAGAATTCTCCTCCGACCCGAAGCTTCTGATCGCCAATCAGCCGACCCGCGGCATCGACGTAGGTGCCAACGAGTTTATCTGGAAGAAGATCATTGAACAGCGCGACGCCGGAAAGGGCGTTATCCTGATCTCCGCGGACTTAAACGAGATCATGGAGCTCTCCGACAGCATTCTCGTCATGTGCGGCGGACAGGCTGCCGCCTACTTCGAGGACGCGAAAAAAGTCGATGAGTTCGAGCTCGGAAACTACATGCTCGGACTGAAACGTCAGGAGGTATCGGAATCATGAAACAGAAAAAACCTCTCTCATCTTATGTAGAAATGCTACGGACCATGATCGCCATCCTGATCTCCCTGGTCATCGTCTTTGCGATTATTCTTCTGATCAGCAGCCAGCCCCTCTCCGCTCTCGGAGACTTCATTTTCGGACCGCTGACCTCCGTCCGCCGGTTCGGAAACGTGATCGAGGGCATGACACCGCTGATGTTTACGGGTCTTGCGGTCATCATCCTCTTTAAGCCGGGACTTTTCAACCTGTCCATGGAAGGCGCGTTCTTTATCGGCGCTGTAGCGGCCTGCGCGGCTTCCCTGGGACTCGGTCTCTCCGGCAAAGCGGCTCTCATCGCAGCTATGTTAGCTGCGGCAATCGCAGGCGGATTCGTCTGCTTTATCCCTGGCATCATGAAGGTAAAGACCGGCTCCAACGAGCTCGTAACCTCCCTGATGTTAAACTACACCTGCCTGTACGTTGGTCTCTGGATCATCACCACCTTCTTCTATGATCCGACCCAGAACTCCAACTATTCCTACAAGTTCCCGGAAGGGTGCGCGTTAAGCAAGATCATCACCGGCACCCGAATCAACTCCGGCACGATCATCGCCCTTGTGACGGTCCTCGTGATCTGGGTCATCGTGAACCGGACACCGTTCGGATTTAAGGCAAATCTTGTGGGCGAAAACTTCAACATGGCAAACTACGCCGGAATCAACTCCGGTCTCGTAATCGTCCTGACCCAGATCTTAGGCGGCATGTTAGCGGGTCTCGGCGGCGCCACAGAACTCTTCGGCATGTATCAGCGTTTCCAGTATTCCGCTCTTCCGGGCTACGGCTGGGACGGCGTTCTGATTGCCATCGTCGCGAGACGAAAAGTCCAGTATGTTCCGTTCGCGGCACTGTTTTTATCTTACCTGCGGATCGGCGCGGATATCATGTCCAGAAATTCTGATATCCCGTTTGAGATCGTAAATATCATTCAGGCAGTCATGGTTCTTCTGATCTCCGCGACTGCGATCTTAAGCGGATACAAGAAGAAACTTATCATCAAAGAGACAAAAGAATTCGAGGCTGCAGCGAAAAAGGAGGTACAGGCATGAATATCTGGAGTGTAATTCTTTCCCCTGACTTCCTCTTCACCTCCATCCGTGTAATGACCCCGATCCTGTTCGCCGCCCTGGCCTGCATGGTCTTCGTGAAAGGCGGGATCGACCCGATCGGAACGGAGGGAATTATGTTGAGCTGTGCGCTGGCAGGTCCTGTCGGCGGTTATTTTACCCACAGCGCTCTCGGCGGCGTGGTGTTCGCCATGGCGGTGGGCGTAGTGCTGGCCTTTGTATTCGGATATTTCACACTGATCCTGAACACGAACCCGGTCCTTGCGGGAATCGCGCTGAATACGCTCTCCGGCGGACTGACGGTCTTTACGACGTATTATCTCACCGGAAATAAAGGTTCCACACAGAACTTAAAGAGCCCGGTGGTTCCGGAGATCAATATCCCGGTGATCAAGGATATTCCGATCCTCGGAGCGATCATCTCCGGACATAATGTCTTAACCTACCTCGGACTGATCTTTGTGGTTCTTCTCACGATCTTCTTCTGGAAGACCACCATCGGTCTTCGGATCCGGGCAGTCGGCGAGAACGAGAGCGCCGCGAGATCTGTTGGCTTAAATGTCATGAAATATAAGTATATCGCTCTTCTCATTGCCGGATGCATGGCTGGAATCGGCGGTGCATACATGTCCATGGGATACGTTTCCTTCTTCTCAAGGGACATGATCGCCGGACGAGGCTGGATCGGTATGGCGGCGGAGTCCATGGGACTTGGCGTTCCATGGAAGATCGCCTGCTCCGTGCTGATCTTCGGTATGGCGGATTCGCTGGCGGTGCGGTTACAGATGTTGAATCTGCCGTCACAGCTCATTCAGACGATTCCGTATGTTGTGACGATGATCGCGATTGGCATTTATTCGAAGAGAAGTATGTCGGGTAAAAAGAAGAATTAATGAAAAACAGGAAGCGGCATTTACAGCTGAAATGAAGGAGATTCTTTTATGAAAGCATGGGAATTTGAACATAGACTCACGGCGGACGCGGTTCCGCCGGAGCTTCACGATGACAACGAGGCGGACTGGATGACCTACACGGAAGCCGGCCGTGCCTCTGACAAGCAGCTTTTTCATGACTGGGACAACAAGGTTCCCGGCTCCAAAGCGCCCTGTGACGTGGTGATCGCCGCGATCCAGAGCATGCACAACCGGGGATATGATGTGACGGAAGCTGAGAAATTCATGAAAGAAGGCTTGAAAGCGTCTGAGGAAAAAGATGGTGCCGCGATCCAGGTGGCAACCGCGAAGATCTTCCACGCCCTGAACGAGGCGCCGAAAGATCCGACATCCACATACTGGAACTACAACACCTACCGCACCTTCGCGGATGTGGAAAAAGAAGCGGATTTCGGTCCGGCTGCGCCCTACGATGTCTTCTCCGATGACTTTGCGAAAAAAGTCACCGCCGGATGGATGGGACAGCTCATCGGCGGCTGCCTTGGAACCCAGATCGAAGGTTACACGACGGAACAGATCCGCAAGCGCTTCGGCGAGGTCTACGGATATCTCCGCCGCCCGGAGACATACAACGACGATATCACCTACGAGATCGCGTATCTCGACGGATTTATCGAAAAAGGATACGATATCACGCCTACCGACGTGGCATACAAGTGGCTGGAGCTTATCTCCGACGGATATTCCGCCGAGAAGACAGCTATCGAGAATCTCCGCCGCGGACTTCTCCCACCGGAGAGCGGCATCACGAACAACTACTTCTACGACTGGATCGGAGCGCAGATGCGCACTCCGATTCACGGAATGCTGGCACCTGGAAATCCGAAGCTTGCCGCGAGACTCGCCGCGGATGACAGTATCGTCTCCCACTCCAACAACGGCATGCTGGGCGGAATCTTCAACGCCCTGCTCACCTCCCTCGCCTTTACGGAGAATCACATCCGGACGGTCGTCGAGAAAGCGGTTGACATGATCCCGCATAAGAGCGAGTACTACGCAGTCGTAAAGCACGCGCTGGATCTCTGCAGGGAAAATACTTCCTGGGAGCCGGTATGGGCGGCCTGCGAGGAGCGTTATAAAGAGTACAACTGGATCCACGCCTACCCGAACGCGGCGGCGGAAGTCATCGCCCTCTGGTTCGGAAACATGGACTTCAAGGAGACCTGCCACATCATCGCCATGGAAGGCCAGGACGCGGACTGCACAGCAGCTCCGGTGCTGAATACGCTGGCTATTATGATCGGGCTGGATGTCATTGATGACAGCTATATCAAGCCGATCGGGGATAGGATCCTCACTACTATGAGGCTGTATCAGAATTTTAAGATTGCTGAGCTATGTCAGTGGACGACAGACGCGGTGAGAAACGCGGTGAAAAAGCAGAACTAATATAGGGTTCTTTTCCGCATAAATTCCTGCTTACCGTTGATAACGTTTTAAAATATTATCTGCGGCTCACATACTCAGACATTTGCAATTAAAAAGTAGACCCATTTGATTTCTAATTTTGTATCAAATGGGTCTACTTTTTTAATTGTTCCTCCAATTATAATATCTCTGTCTGCATGATTTCCATGTTCTACAAGAGCCAGCCATAGATTATTGTCAATTCGTTATTAACCTCAAAAAACCCGTTTTTCTTAATCCTGAAATATTTCCTTCAATCTCTTCAGCAGACCTTCCTCATCATTCTTCCCGATCATCATCGGTGCCCGCTTCCGCACATCTTCCGGCGCGTTCCCCATTGCCGCGCCGAGTCCCGCCGCGTGCATCATGGAGAGATCGCTCTCGCCGTCACCGAAGGCCGCCGCAGAACGCAATGATCGGCGCGTGGTTCCCCAGCATTCTCTTAATGACCCGCACACCTTCCAGTGACCGCGCGGAGGTCAGGATGAACGGGATCCCCCTCTTTTCCAATCCCAGGATCATCTCCTTCGTCCCCTCCGTGATCCGACCGTCCGATGTCAGCAGTGTTCCATCGGTGTCGCTGAATATGATCTTACAAGTTCTGTCCTTTTTCATCATTTTTCCCCATTTCTCTCTATGATAACCTGTCGGAATATCTTCCATAAAGTAAATTTACTATACACCCTATCATAGCATATTTTTTGCACAATACATCATTTATTTTCTTAAAATCTCTTGACTTCTAAAAATCTGTGATTATAATAAAAGTCAGTTTCACATATTCTTTGCGATGATGGGAACGCTCTTAGCGAAGGCCTTTCAGAGAGCAGCTGGCTGGTGAAAAGCTGCAGACACCGCGTTACAGACAATCCTCCCGGAGCTAACCACCGAAAGTGTTCCAAGTAGGCTGGTTCGGTTTACACCCGTTAACGTGTTGCCTGTTAATTTTCCAAAGTGTGGAGAACGACGGGATCGAGGGGCTGTTTTTAACAGCAAAAAGAGTGGTACCGCAGAAGTTTCGCTTCTGTCTCTTAAAAATAAGAGACGGGAGTTTTTTTTTGCCCGAAAGTGTTGTCAAGCGGATGAACAGACTGTGTGCTTGCACGCAAGGATGTTCAGACATTTGACAACCAAGCCAGCATGAGTAAGTAGGGCGACAGCCCGGATTACGAATGCTGGCGGAGATTGCGTGAGCACGCAGTGCGGAGCAATCTCCTTTCGTACACTTCGCCAACGCCACCATCAATTATTTCGTTTCTTACTGCAAGGGGCAGTTAAGATATACAGCAAAACAATTAAATTTTCTTTCAATGATTTTAGGAGGTCATTATGAAAAAGAGTGCAAAATTATTATCCGCCGTTATGGCAGGCGCTATGGTTCTTTCCATGGCTGGCTGCGGTTCTTCCAGCAATTCCGCAGAAACAACTGCTGCCGCTGAGACAACAGCCGCTGCTGATTCTTCCGCTGCTGAGAGCAAGGAAGAGACTGCAAACGCAGACGCAACCGTATTAAAGCTTGGTACAACCGTAAACGAGCAGGACAGCTTCCAGGTATGTGCTGAGAAGTTCGCTGAACTCGTAAAAGAGCGCACAAACGGCGCTTACGAGATTGAGATCCATCCGAACGGAGCTCTCGGTGACGAGCGTACAATGCTTGAGAGCATGCAGATGGGTACTCTTGATATGGGTATCATCACAAGCGGTCCGTTCGTAAACTTCTCCAGCGCTATGGGCGTTCTCGATATGCCGTTCCTGTTCGCAAACAATGAGGAAGCTTACAAGGTTCTCGACGGTGAGATCGGTAAAGAGCTCCTTGGAACACTTGAGGATGCTGACTTAAAGGGTCTCGCATACGCAGAGCGTGGTTTCCGTAACATCACAAACAGCAAGAAGCCGATCACAAGCGCAGCTGACGTTGCAGGCTTAAAGCTCCGTGTAATGGAGAACGACGTTTACACAGCTACATTTAAGGCTCTTGACGTAAACGCAGTTCCGATGGCATGGTCCGACGCTTTAACAGCTCTTCAGCAGGGTACCATCGACGGCGAGGAGAACCCGATCAACGTTATCTACTCCTACAAACTCTGGGAGTCCCAGAAGTATGTAACACTTGACCGTCATTCCTACTCCACGGCGATCATCACAATGAGCAACGACCTCTTCAAGTCCTTACCGGAAGATGTTCAGACGATCTTCGAGGAGTCTGCTCAGGAAGCTGCTGAGTATGAACGTCAGTGGGTTGCAGATCAGGAAGCAGATCAGCTTCAGCAGATCAAGGACAACGGTATGGAAGTCATCGAGAACCCGGATGTAGACAGCTTCCGTGCAGCTGTTCAGAGCGTATACGATGCTTACCCGGATTACGCTGATTACATCGCAAGAATCCAGGATGCATTAAAGTAATTTCGTAACTATCCATGATTTTAATTTCGTGCTAAGATTCGTTAACATTGCCACGGCAATGGGATTTTGAAGTATGCGATCCGGCTGCCCAGGTTCTCCTGCGCAGCCGGAACTATCTTTAGCACTATTTGAGTAACTGTCCGTATGTTCGCAGTTACCCCCATATTTTCAAAGGAGGAAACACCGTTGGCTTTCGTTAAGGGATTTCATAAACTCAGCGATGTCCTGGACACCATCTGTTCCTACATCATCGTTGTCATGCTCGGCGCCATGGTCGTAATCACCGGTGCACAGATCGTCTGCCGTATGGCATTCACCGCTCTCTCCTGGAGTGAGGAAGCGACCCGTTACCTTTTAGTCTGGTCATCATTTTTAGGCGCAGGCTGTGTATACAAGCACAGCGGCCATATCTCCATCACATTCGTTCAGGATATGGTTCCAGCCGCATTGAGCAAAGTCTTAAAACTTCTCGTTCATGTGATCTGTGCAGTTCTCTTCGTTGTCGTAATCATCTATGGTATGAAATACTTCGGAAAACAGGGAAATCAGCTGTCCGCAGCGATGCGGCTTCCCATGAAATATATTTATCTCTGCATTCCGGTAGGATGCGGCTTCATGTTCATCCATGCAGTCGATGCAGTTCTTGGACTTTTATTTGGAAAGGAGGAGGCATAACATGGCAGCATTATTATTCATTTCCTTTATCGTTCTGCTTCTGATCGGTGTTCCGGTCGCATTCGCGATCGCGGCGGCAGCTCTCCTCGTCCTCTTAAAGGGCGATGTAAAGCTCTTAATTCTCGTGCAGCGTATGTTCGCCAGCACCGACTCTTTCTCCCTGATCGCAGTCCCGTTCTTCATCTTTGCCGGTGACCTTCTCGCAAAGGGAAAAGTTTCCAAGGTGCTCGTTGAGTTCGCCGAGTCCTTACTCGGTATGTTAAAGGGCGGTCTTTCCATCGTATCCGTCCTCGCAGGCATGTTCTTCGCAGCGATTTCCGGTTCCGGTGCAGCTACTACAGCCGCTGTCGGCGCGACATTGATCCCGGAGTTAAAAAAACGTGGATATCACGAGGATTCCTCTGCCGCCCTGATTGCAGCTGCAGGAACCATCGGCGTTGTTATTCCGCCGTCCGTTCCGATGGTATTATACGCCGTTATCTCTGAGGACAGCGTAAACACACTTTTCAGAAACGGCTTTGTTCCTGGAGTTTTAATGGGCGTGATCCTCATTGCAATCTCCCTCTACCAGGCTCACAAATTCAACTATCCAAAGGGAAAAGCATTCTCCGTTGGAAACGTGCTTCACACCTTCAAGGAAGCAATCTGGGGAATCTTAATGCCGCTTATCATTCTCGGCGGAA
>CAVIYT010000039.1:0-24461 GCA_963646925.1 Paludibacteraceae bacterium | reverse complement strand
CGATCGAGCGGATCTCCAAGTCCGTTGTTCCGTACCTGATCGGACTGATCATCGTGTTCTTCATGATCGTATATGTTCCGCTTCTGATTCCGGGACTTATGTAATTGCAAAAAAAGTCCGCCGAACCATTTAACGGTTCGACGGATTTTTCATTTTCCCCATTCACAAGCCGCTGTCCGCGGCTATATTTTTTTGCAGGACCCGCGTCAGGATGTTCATCCGGACAAGTTTCCCGGAGAACTAAACTGCCTGCGCTTCCTCCAGTGTGGTCGTCTCGTACTTGTCGAGGATCACTCTCTGGATCATGTCCCGTGTTCCGGAATTGATTGGATGGGCGATATCACGGTATTCGCCGTCCGCTGCCTTTCTGCTCGGCATCGCGATAAACAGGCCTTTCTCCCCTTCAATGACCTTAATATCGTGGATCACGAACTCGTTGTCCAGTGTGATGGACACGATCGCCTTCATCTTTCCCTCTTTCTCAATTCTTCTCACACGTACATCTGTTACCTGCATAATAACCTCCCCCATCTGCGCTTCCCGCAGACTTCATGTAATCACCGGCCAGTCAATATTTGAATGCCTGTTTTTCTGCCTTTTTCCGCGCGTCCAGAATATCCCATTTCCGGCCCACAGCCCCCTTTTACAAGGTGTATCTCTCGTTCTTCTCGATCACAATCTTCACATCGTCCGGTGTTCCGATATACGTTGTATTCGCACGGACCGTATCACGGCTCTCAACGACGCAGTTCTCGATAACGGTATTGTCCCCAATATACACGTCATTTAAGATAATCGAGTTCTTGATGATACAGTTGTTTCCGATATAGACTTTCTTGAACAGAACGGAGTTCTCCACAGTTCCGTTTAAGATACAGCCGCTGGATACCAGGCTGTTCTTGACCGATGCGCCCGGATTGTATTTTGCCGGCGGAAGGTCGTCCACCTTGGAGTAAATATCCGGATACTCTTTAAAGAAGTAGTTGCGCACTTCCGGTTTTAAGAAGTCCATGTTTGTCTGGTAGTAAGCATCGACGGAAGCGATGTTGCTCCAGTATGTATTTAACTTGTACGCGTAGATCCGTTTCAGGCCTTTGTAGCGTACCAGGATATCCTGTACGAAGTCGTATCTGTCCTCGTTCGCGCAGCGCTCGATGAGCTCGATGAGCTGGCGGCGGCGGATCACATAGATACCGCAGGAGATCGTGTGGGAATCAGCCACCATCGGCTTCTCCTCAAACTCAACGATCCGTCCGTCCTGATTTGTCTTTACCATACCGAAACGTGTCACATCCACGTCGCCCGGGATGTCCTTGCAGACAACAGTGATATCAGCTTTCTTTTCAATGTGGTATTCAAGGACTTTATTGTAGTCCAGTTTATAGATACCATCTCCGGCAGCGATTACGACATACGGCTCATGGCTCTTCTTTAAGAAGTCCAGGTTCTGATAGAGCGCGTCTGCGGTTCCGCGGTACCAGTCGCTGTGCTCCGCTGTGATTGTCGGAGTGAATACATACATACCGCCCTGTTTTCTTCCGAAATCCCACCATTTGGAAGAACTTAAATGTTCATTTAAGGAACGGGAGTTATACTGTGTCAGTACGGCAACGCTCTGGATATGAGAGTTGCTCATATTGCTTAACGCAAAATCCACGCTTCGGAAGCTGCCCGCGATCGGCATCGCCGCGATCGCTCTCTTTCTGGAAAGTTCGCGCATCCGCTTGCTGTTTCCGCCTGCTAAAACAATACCGATTGCTCTCATACGATTCCACCTGCCTTTACAATGTAGCCGCCGCTCTCAAGCTCGCCGTTCGGATAATCCTCCGCGGCTGTAACGCCTGAAATTGCTGTATTCTTGCCGATCTTTACGTTCTCCGGAATCACGGAATGTTCGCCGACCGTTACAAGATCAAACTGGTAAACCTTCTGGTCATATTTGCTCGGCGCGTATTCGCCGATGCCAAGGTGAGCGCCTGCTCCGACCTTTACGTCCTCGGCAACGATAGATTTCTCAACCACCGCGCCCTTTCCGATCACGCTGTCCTGCATAATAATGGAGTCTTTGACCACAGCGCCTTCCTCGATCACAACGCCGGATCCGATAACGGAATTCGTCACCTCACCGTAGATCTCGGAACCTTCTCCGATGATACATTTTGTGATCTTCGCGTCAGAAGAGATATACTGCGGCGGGATACGGTCGCTCTTTGTGTAGATCTTCCAGTATTCCTCATACAGGTTGAACTCCGGAATAATGTCGATGAGCTCCATATTTGCTTCCCAGTAGGAGCCGAGAGTTCCGACATCTTTCCAGTAGCCGTTGTACTCATATGCAAAGATCCGCTTGCCCTGTTCGAAGCAATACGGGATCACATGTTTTCCAAAGTCACAGCCCGGCTCTTCAGAAAGCTTGATAAGTGCTTCCTTTAATGCCTTCCAGCTGAAGATATAGATACCCATGGAAGCGAGGTTGCTTCTCGGATTCTTCGGTTTTTCCTCAAATTCTGTGATCCGGTTGTTGTCATCCGTGATCAGGATTCCGAAACGGCTTGCTTCCTCGATCGGTACCGGCATAGCGGCAATCGTGACATCCGCATTATTCGCTTTGTGATATTCCAGCATGACCTCATAATCCATTTTGTAGATGTGGTCACCGGAAAGGATCAGAACGTATTCCGGATTGTAGGACTCCATGTACTCCAGATTCTGGTAAATTGCGTTTGCAGTTCCTGTATACCAGTCGCTGCCTTTACTTCTCTCGTAAGGGGGCAGGATCGTAACGCCGCCGACGTTGCGGTCTAAGTCCCACGGAATACCAATTCCGATATGCGCGTTTAAACGTAAGGGCTGGTACTGGGTCAATACTCCCACAGTATCAACACCAGAGTTGATGCAGTTGCTGAGCGGGAAATCAATAATTCTGTACTTTCCGCCGAAGGAGACGGCCGGTTTTGCCACTTTCTGTGTTAATACACCGAGGCGGCTTCCCTGTCCTCCTGCCAACAGCATCGCTATCATCTCTTTTTTTACCATGATATCACCTCTTGCTGCTCTTTTTGTCCCATACACTAGTTTCTTAGATGGTGAATCTATTATACCATACTTTTTGGAGGATGTGAACAAACTTTTCATAGTTTCAACTGCATTTTTGTGTATTTTCTGACATTTTTTCGTTTTATACGACAGGTAGAACAATACCCATATTCCCGGTTGGTTACAGCTAGAATGTATAATTATGCAAAAAAGTTGAAAAATATTCGATTTTTCTTAAAAGAATACATGACGTTTTCCTTATTCTATGGTAGAATGGTACCAAATTGCCTGCAGGAGATCTGCTCCACAGGCGAAAAACACAAAGGGGGCCAGGCCATGGAGAAAAAAGAGTTTCAAGATGCCGCACACCTATATCATCATCTTTGGTGTTATTTTATTCGCGGCGCTGCTCACCTTATTTATCCCGCTTCTTATCGTACTGTTTTCCCTGGGCGGCGCTGTCTTCGGTATGGGTGAGAAATCGATTCCGTTCGTTATGATCTTAGTTCCGATGTTTATCGCGATGAGTTATGACGCTGTCGTTGGAATCATGTGTTCCTACGTCGCAACACAGATCGGTTTCGGTACATCCTGACAGAACCCGTTCAGCCTCGCTGTCGCACAGGGCGTTGCCGGTATTCCGGTCATGTCCGGCGCATGGTTCATGTATGTGTTCCAGTCCGCATTCAACTTCTTCGTTGTCTCCGGCTCCGGACAGGCTGCTCTTACCATGCCGCTGATGTCTCCGCTCGCCGATCTCGTTGGCGTCGGGAGACAGATCGCTGTCGTCGCCTACCAGCTTGGTGACGCCTTCACAAACTTCATTGTTCCGACTTCCGGCTGCCTCTTAGGAGCGCTCGCAGCAGCAAAGCTCGACTGGGGCAAATGGGCAAAATTCCAGATCAAGTTCCAGGCGGTGCTGTTCATTTGCGCGTCCGCTGCGGTCATTCTTGGTGTTTTGATCGGGCTGTCATAATGGTAATCAAAAAACTCCGTATTGGTTACGGCTGGATATCCAGCTCCAATCAATACGGAGTTTTTTTATTTATTACTGCGGAGTTTTCAGGATTGCTCCCTGGTCAGCACTCGTAACTAAGGACGCGTAGCGGTTCAGTGCTGGTGTGCGGTTCTTCCGCAGCGGTTTCCATTCCGCAAGACGGCGATCGATCTCTTCCTGTGGGATTTGCAGTTCCAGTCTGCGGCTCGGAATATCGATAAGAATCGGATCTCTGTCCTCGACAATGGCGATCGGTCCGCCTGCTGCCGCCTCTGGGGAAACATGGCCGATACACGGACCTCTGGACGATCCTGAGAACCGACCGTCTGTGACCAGCGCACACATCTCATCCATTCCGCGCCCAACGATGAGGCTGGTGACCATGTGCATCTCGCGCATACCCGGACCGCCTTTCGGTCCTTCATAGCGGATCACAAGTACATCTCCCTGTTTGATCTCTCCGCCGGATACCGCATGACAGGCATCTTCCATGCTGGTAAATACTCTCGCGTGGCCTTCAAAATGCTGCATACTCGGCTTCACACCGGCCTGTTTTACAACAGCTCCGTCCGGTGCGAGACTTCCGCTCAAGATTGCCAGACCGCCTTCCGGTCGCTTCGGATGTTCCAGTGAAAACAGGACATCATTCTCCACAAGCGGAACATCCTTGAGGTTTTCTTTTACTGTTTTTCCGGTGCAGGTCAGCACATCCCCATCCAACAGCGGTTCCACCGCTTTCATGACCGCCGGGATACCTCCGGAGTTCTCCAGATCCAGTAACGGATGAGCTCCGGACGGCTTAATATTGCAGAGATATGGCACTTTTCTGCTCAATTCATCGAAATCTTTCAGTGAAACATCAATCCTCGCCTCGTGGGCGATTGCCGGAATGTGCAGTGTGCTGTTTGTGGAAGCGCCCATCGCCATGCTTACAATAATTCCGTTTCGAAGAGCTTCCCTCGTCATGATCTTCCGCGGAGTGAGATCCTCTTTGAGCATTTCTACGACCCGGTAGCCGCTCTGTTTCGCAATTCTTCTCTTCTTTGCAGACACCGCGTGGGCAAGTCCGCATCCCGGAATGCTCATTCCAAGCACTTCCGCAAGACAGCTCATGGTATTTGCGGTACCCAGCATGCTGCATGTTCCGACTCCCGGAAGTGCAGTCTGCTCCGCAGCCATCAGATCCTCAACACTCATCTTTCCAGTCTGTGTGCGTCCGATCAGCTCACGCATGTCTGTCAGTGTCAGCATCGGAAATTCCTTGCTGTTTCCCGGCATCATCGGACCACCCGGAACAACGATTGCCGGAATATTGCAGCGCATCGCTCCCATCAACATGCCCGGAACGATCTTATCACATCCCGGCATCAGGACCATCGCGTCAAACTGATGTGCCTCGATCATGTACTCGATGGAATCCGCAATCAACTCACGGCTCGGCAGCGGATAACTCATTCCCTTATGTCCCTGGCAGATACCGTCACAGATCGCGATCGTTGAAAATTCACGCGGCACACCTCCAGCTTCCCAGACACCCTGTGCCACGCACTGCGCCAACTCCCGCAGATGGAAATGTCCAGGTACCATCTCAGTAAATGAGTTTACAATCGCAATCATCGGCTTATGAAGGTCTTTTTCCTCCAGACCTGTGCTGTATAAAAGTGCTCTGTGGGCAGAGCGCTCGATCCCATTTGTCAGCGTTCCGCTGCGCCAGTCTTTATAGTGCATTACATCATTTTCAGCCATAAAAAAATCTCTCCTTTATTGATTCAACCATTGGTTTTTCAATGCTGCTGTTCACACCCTGCGTAACCAATATTTTTTCATCCGTTACGGCCTCATCGTACCATTGACAGTCACAATTGTAAAACACTATAATATTGAATATATACAACTTAAAGTTGTAATTAAGGGAGGATCATTATGACTACAGCCCAACTTGTTTTTCTCTATGCTGCGGAGGAACTGAATATCGGCAGAGCCGCTAAGCGGGCATTTGTCAGCCAGCAATGTGCCAGCAATCATATCAAAAATCTGGAGCAGCAGTATGGCGTTCTTCTTTTTAACCGCAAACCATCGCTCTCACTGACTCCTGCGGGAAGTTATCTGCAGCGTTCGCTGATACAGATCCAGCATATCGAACAGAATACGAATGCCAGTATTGAGGAGATTATCCACGGCGGAGTAGGCCGTTTATCTGTCGGTATCAATCCCACCAGATGCCGGATCCTCATGCCGCCAGTTTTGAGGGAATTTTCTGAAAAATATCCTGGCGTTGAGGTCTCCATCCAGTGTGGGGATACAATTGGAAACCTTGAACTTTTAAAGCAGGGGAAAGTAGATCTTGTCATAGGAATTAATGCTCAGGCCTTTGATCTCTCGACTTTTTCCGTTACACCTTTATCCGACGACCGCATCTTTTTCCTGACCACCACGTCCATGATTGAGCAGTACTGCCCGGATTTTTATAACCAGCTAAATACTAAAGGAGAGGTCCCTCTCCGCTCGCTTTCTGTCTTTCCTTTTTGCAGGAACCTCACAGGAAGTACATTGACACGTCTTATAGACACCTATTTATATCAGGACAAGATTGAATTGAATACCCGGTATAATATCAGCGACTACGATACTCAGATTGATCTCTGTCTGTCCGGCATGGCAGCCGCATTCTGTCCTTCTATGATTCTTTCCAGGATATTAGAGCGGAATCTTGATTTTTCTTCCGGTCAACAGCCGGCAATCTTCCCGATTCAGGATCTCCATGATAGACTGGGAATCGACCTGATTCAAAATTCATATACTTTTCAACCGTCATTTGTTGACAGCTTTATCAGTATCCTGAAAAAGGTCATTCGTCAACTTCCTGCCAACAGCACAGTGTAATTTTTCTATCATGCTTTCTGTAATGTTTTTTATATTCGCATAACCCGCCGCCAGGTACGCCTTCCAGATACATGGCGGCATAAAAATAGCTCTAATATCAGTGACTGGATAGGATTCTTGGAAATCCCATCTGTCACTGACTTAGAGCCATTCTTATTGCTTAATCTTTACACATCTGATGGCAGCTATCCATAACTTCTTCTGCCCTGCAAACTACCATCCGATCACTCATGCATAATATCATAAACCACACTGCAGAAGATCTTCACCGCGTTCGGCAGAACCTGCTCATCGATATCGAAGATGCGGCTGTGGCCCGGGCCGGCTTCGTGGGTGAGGACGCGCATGAAGGTCGCCTGACCGCCCTGTTCCTGAACACGGTTCATCATGTAGGAGACGTCCTCGCTGCCGCCGTTCCTGCTGCTCATGATATCTGCCACCGGAAGGTGAAGGTCTTCCTCGCAGACTCTCTTTACCCGCTCCATAAGTGCCTCATCGCTCTTTAAGGAGTACGCCGCGCCCATAAGCTTCATCTCGCAGGTGCATCCGTGCATCTTCGCAGCGCTCTCGATAATATTCACCGCGTACCCTTTCATGTACTCGTTGATCTCGGTAGTCTCGCCGCGGACCTCGATCTCCATCTTTGCTTCGTCCGCAATAACATTTCTTCCACTTCCCGCAACGACAGTGCCCACATTCACTCTGGACGCTCCGCCGGAATGGCGCGGAATCGCGTAGAGATTTAAGATTGCTGTTCCCACCGCCAGCATGACATTTCGTCCAACCTCCGGGGATCCGCCTGCATGAGCAGACTTTCCGTGGAAGATCACGTCGTACTTCGTTGTCGCGAGAGAGCCATGACTTCCCGGGATCACGACTGCCGGATCGTCCTCTTTCTTGTTTGTCACATGGGATCCGATCAGGTAATTCACACCGTCGAGATGACCGTTGTCCACGATGGATTTTGCGCCGCGGACGCCCTCTTCCGCCGGCTGGAAGATCAGTTTCACGGTTCCATGAAGTTCGTCCTTAATAGACATTAGAACTTTCGCCACACCCAGTCCGATAGTGGCATGTCCATCATGTCCGCAGGCATGCATGAAACCCTCGTTCACGGAATTGAATCCCTCTTTCGCCGGTCTGTGGCTCAAGTCATGTTCCTCAAACACGCCGAGGGCATCGATATCAAACCGCATGGCAACTGTCGGGCCTTCACCGCAGCGCAGGATTCCGATCACGCCGGTCATTCCGCCCTTCGTGTACTTCACAAACTCCGGATCCGCTCCCTGGGCAACGGCACGCTCGTACTGTTCCTCCAACTTTTCCTCGGACGGAACGCCCATTCTGGAATCTTTTTTGCAGACCTGATCTCCCACAAGGACTTCATATCCAAGCTCCGTCAACTTTCTCGCGATAATGGACGATGTCCTCATCTCAAACCAGCCCGGCTCCGCGTACTTATGAAAGTCGCGTCTCTGCGCCACAAGATCTCCCGCCATCTCATCGGTCATGGATTTGATTTGATCGTAAATGTTCATTCGTTTGCCCTCCCGTGTGATATTTTTAATTATTATAGTGGATATTCCGGGATTTTTCTATAAAAACAAAACTTTCTATTTACAATTTACTTACGAAAGATGGTATCACCCGCAATACCCGTCTCAAAATCCCCGCAAAAAACTCCCATAAACCCTTATCTTATGCCCATTTCACCTTGAATCCCCACCCAAAATACGCTATACTAGTAGCAGATTGTATATTTAAAGAAGAGATATATAAGGAGAAGGAAAGATCATGCAGTTGACAACAGTCAAAGAGCTCTTTAAAGAGCGTGAGAAATATTTAGATAAGGAGATCACTGTCGGCGGATGGATCCGCAGCATTCGTGACTCCAAGGCATTCGGCTTTATCGTATTAAATGACGGTACAAGCTTCGATACCTTACAGATCGTTTACCACGATACAATAGCAAACTTCGCTGAGGTCTCCAAATTAAACGTCGGTGCTTCTATCATCGTAAAAGGTACTCTCGTGGCAACACCGGAGGCAAAGCAGCCGTTTGAGATCCAGGCAACAGAGGTTGTTGTTGAGGGCGCTTCCAGCGCGGACTACCCGCTTCAGAAAAAACGCCACACATTCGAATACCTCCGTACGATCCCGCACCTTCGCGCGCGTACAAACACATTCCAGGCTGTATTCCGTGTGCGTTCCTTAATCGCTTACGCGATCCATCAGTACTTCCAGGAGCAGGGCTTCGTTTACGTTCACACACCGCTTATCACATCCAGTGACTGCGAGGGCGCAGGCGAGATGTTCCAGGTAACAACCATGGACCTCAACGATGTTCCGAGGACTCAGGACGGCGCTGTCGACTACAGCAAGGACTTCTTCGGAAAGCACACAAGCTTAACCGTAAGCGGCCAGTTAAACGGTGAGACTTACGCAATGGCATTCCGCAACATCTACACATTCGGACCGACGTTCCGTGCTGAGAACTCCAACACAACACGTCATGCCGCTGAGTTCTGGATGATCGAGCCGGAGATGGCATTCGCCGATCTCGATGACAATATGACTGTCGCTGAGGGCATGTTAAAATACGTGATCCGCTACGTTCTCGAGAACGCTCCGTCCGAGATGAACTTCTTCAACCAGTTCGTCGACAAGGGACTTCTCGACCGCTTAAACAACGTATTAAACTCCGAATTCGGTCGTGTTACCTACACAGAGGCTGTAAAGCTTCTTGAGGAGCACAATGACGAGTTCGATTACAAGGTATTCTGGGGCTGTGATCTCCAGACAGAGCATGAGCGCTACTTAACAGAAAAGATCTTCAAAAAACCAGTATTCGTTACCGACTATCCGAAGGAGATCAAGGCATTCTACATGAAGTTAAATCCGGACGGAAAGACCGTTGCAGCCGTTGACTGCCTCGTTCCGGGTATCGGCGAGATCATCGGCGGAAGCCAGCGTGAAGACGATTATGAGACGCTTCTTGCCCGCATGAACGAACTTGGATTAAAACCGGAAGACTACGGCTTCTACCTCGACCTGAGAAAATACGGCAGTGTCCGTCACTCCGGTTTCGGTCTCGGCTTCGAGCGCTGCGTCATGTACCTCACAGGAATGGGCAACATCCGCGACGTGATCCCGTTCCCGCGTACCGTTAATAACTGCGAATTATAATGAAACAGCAGCCCGCCGCGTCCTTTCGATGCAAGGCAGCCGCAAGGGAGCGCACAGAGATCTGTTGCGCTCCTTTTCAAATTTACGCGATAATTTTCTGATACTGGATTGCTGTGTGCCCTGCACTTTTGCAATCCCCAAACTATGGAGGAATGTATGAAATTTATTCACACCGCCGATATCCACTGGGGTATGATCCCGGACAGCGATAAGCCCTGGGGCAAAAAGCGGGAACAGACGATCCGTCTGACGTTCCAGGGGATCATCGAGGACGCCAGAGATTCCCGCGCGGACCTTCTTCTGATCTCTGGTGACTTATTCCACCGCCAGCCCCTGGCGCGGGATCTGAAAGAGGTCAATTACCTGTTCTCCACGATCCCCGGAACCCGCGTGGTCATCATCGCCGGAAACCACGACCGAATCCGGAAAAGTTCCGCCCTTTTGAGCTTTACCTGGGCGCCGAATGTCACATTTCTGATGGACGAGACCCTCTCTTCCGTCTATTTTGAGGAGCTGAACACGGAAGTCTACGGCTTCAGCTACCACACGACCGAGATCACGGAGACGAAAGCCGACAATATCTCACTCCCGGCATCAAGACGCACCAGGATCCTCATGCTCCACGGCGGTGATGCGAAACATGTTCCATTCGACCAGAATGCACTGGCAACATCCCCGTTCTCCTACATTGCCCTGGGACATATCCACAAGCCGGAAATTCTCCTGGAAAACCGCATGGCATACGCCGGTTCCCCGGAACCGCTCGATATGACGGAGACCGGACCTCACGGATATTTTATCGGCGAGATCGACACCACAAGCGGACATGTGACCTCCCTGCAGTTTAAGGAAGTCTGCCAGACTCAGTATATCCCGTTGGTGGTCAATGTGACGCCCCAGACTACCAACACGGAACTCTCCCAGATCATCGCTGATGAGATCCGCAAGCGCGGTGCCGGCAATATCTATCGCTTCCGGATCCGCGGCATGAGAGACCCGGATATCAGCTTCGACCTTGATTTTCTCTCCGGTCAGTGGAATATTATCGAGATTCTTGACGAATCAGAGCCGCAGTATGATTTCCACGCCCTGTTTGTGGAACATCCAAGTGACATGATTGGCTTTTATATCCAGGCACTCATGAAGGACGATATGAGCCCTGTGGAGAAGAAAGCCCTCTACTATGGAATTCATGCCCTGCTTATGACAAAAGATGAAAGGAGCCATCCATGAGATTACTCGAATTACATATCGACGGTTTCGGAAAATTTCATGACCAGACCATCTCCTTCAACGATGGGATCAACATCATCTACGGAAAGAATGAGGCAGGAAAGTCCACGCTTCACACTTTCATCCGCGGTATGCTCTTCGGCATCGAGCGCGGACGGGGACGGGCAGCAAAGAATGACCTGTATACAAAGTACGAGCCATGGGAAAACAGCGGAACATACGAGGGATGGCTAAGACTGGAAAAGGCCGGAATCATCTACCGCATTGAGCGCCGGTTCCGAAAGGAAAATAAGTCTTTAAAGATCATCAACGAGACAAAGGGACTTGAGGAAGAGGCGACGCCCGCATTCGTCTCCGGTCTGCTTGACGGTCTCACCGAAACCATGTACAACAATACCATCAGCATCGGGCAGTTAAAGAGCGCCACCGAGGACGGGATGGTTACAGAGTTAAAGAATTATATTGCCAACATGAACAACACCTGCAATATTTCCTTAAATATCACGAAGGCCACCGCATTTCTGCGGAATCAGAAGCGTTCTCTTGAGATCGGACTGGTTCCGGAGGCAAGCCGGGATTTTACCGCTCTTCTCGCAGAGATCCGGAACGTGGAGGCGGAGATCGCCGGTCCGGAGTACGAGAACCAGCTCGCTGCCTACCAGAATATGCGGACCCAGGTAAAAGGGCTGATCGACAATACCCAGGCACAGAAAAAGGACCTGGACGAGAAGCTGGCAAACGGAAAAAAGGTGCTCTCCGACAATGGTTTTACAGACCAGGCTTCTGTGGATGCGATGTCTGCCAACGCGGAAAAACTTTACAGTGAATACAATACCCTGAATGCGGAGTGTAACAAGAAGTCCAGAAAGGTTCTTTCCATCCTCGCGGCAGTTCTGGGGATCGCGGGACTGACAGCTGCGGTGGCACTTGGATATTTCAATTTCACCGCCTATCTTCCGGTCTGCGGCGCTGCGGCGACGGCTGCTGTGATCTTTTTTATCATCTCTCTGGTCATCCGCCAGAAAGATAAAGAGTGCCACAGAATGTTTAACAAAACCTCCGCTGAACTCGGCGCGCTTCTCGCAAGACACCTCGGCGATTCCGCAATGTCCGAGGATGCCATGAACGCGTTCCGGGCAAGAATGGGTGAGTTTTCAAAGCTCTGTGATATGGTTGCCCAGTCCGAGACGGAGATCAAGAAATTTCTGGAAGATTTGAGCAATCTCCAGACAAAGCAGGCCGGCTGTAGCGAGATGATCGAGAAACAGCAGAGGACCCAGTGGGAGCTTGAGAAGAAATTAGAACATTTGAGCAACTGTAAAAATAAGGCGAAAGCGTTGAAACGGACTCTGGCGGAGAATGACAGAATCCACGATGAGATTGTTGCCATCGACCTCGCCCAGGAAACCATGGCGGATCTTTCCTCCTCGATCCGTGATTCCTTCGGACTCTATCTCAACAAAGAGGCATCCCAGTATATTACCGGAATCACTGGTGGGATTTATGACAGCATGAGCATCGACGAGAACCTGAATGTCTTCTTAAATACGAAGGCAAAGCTCGTTCCTCTCGAAAATGTCAGCAGCGGAACTATGGACCAGATCTACCTCGCCCTGCGTCTCGCCGCTGCTAAGCTCCTCCAGGGATCCGGCTCCGGTTTTCCGCTGATTTTCGATGACAGTTTTACACAGTACGATGATGACCGCCTGAAGACAGCACTTGAATGGCTTTCATCTTCCTACGGCGGCCAGATTATTATGTTCACCTGCCATCGCCGTGAAGCACAGATGCTTCGTTCCAGACAGTTGGACTTCCACCTGACAGAAATGTAATAACGTGCATCACAACCTCCAGGAAAGGGCGTGTGAAAATGGTTTCTCATTTTTTCACACGCCCTTTTTCAGATTCATTCCTGTATGAGATTCATTCCTATCTGAGATATTCAAACAGCTCATATACACGGGTTTTGGTCAGCTCGGCTCCCTCCGTGCTCTTGATCATTGGCTGGAGACTTCCACCTTCATAGTCTTTTCCAGCTTCCTCGATCTTTTTGTCCCGTTCCTTGATCCATTCCCGCTGCTGTTTTGTCACGGTTTCCATTGTAACCACATCCAACGTATTTTTCAGCTGTTTCCAGGTTGTGTTCAGCTGTGCGTCCCACACCTTGTACAGCTCTTCACTCAGTTGGTTCATCTCGTCCTGCGTCAGAGCCTCCTTCTGAAGGCGCTCGTTGATTGCAGACTCCTGATTCAGAGTGTCAATCAGTCCATCCATGGTGTCAGATCCTATCTGTACCGTTTCCATACTGCCTGTTTCCTCTGTAGTCTCACTGTCCTCTGTGATTCCGTTTCCATAAGCTTCCGTATCATCATAGCCATAGAAGCCCGTTCCGGCCGTCTCGTTAAAGATTCCATAGAACGGAAGTGTTTTTGCACCATTTAAAGGAAAAGTCACCCATTCCAGATATTCCTCCGGAAGCTTACTTACCGGAGTTCCCTTAACATAAATATAAATATCGACTGCGTCATCAAGACCGTATGGCGTACTGTAGACATATTTCATTCCATCAGCCAGCTCTTCTTTTCCGGCCTTTTCCTCGCTCTCAAGCTTTTCCAGCTTCGTCTTATATGTATATTCGTCGACCTTCTCAACCGGTGCGAACTTACCTGTGAAATCGCACGTATACACTGTTCCGTCCGGATATCCATCCCCACTGTCACCCATGTCGGAATCATGGTAAAATCCGGAGAAGGAACCGTCCTCATTGACTGTCAGTTCCGTACTCCATGCTCCTGCACCACTGGAGAATGTGAAGCTGCACGCCGCAAGCTCCTTAAAGAGCGCTGCGGACTGTGCATCCAGGGAAGTGTCCATGCTTTTTCCTGTGCTGTTACCAGTCTTCTGGCTTTCTGCGTTCTGGTCTTTATCCGTCACATTGCTTTCATTCTTCGATTCAGAAGACTGACCGTCCGGTATGCTGATCCTGGTCTCTTCCTTTTCTGTCTGCACAGTCTCCTGTTTATCCTGAGATCCGCACCCGGAAAGAACAGTTGTTCCAATAATTACTGCCATTCCCATGATCGCAAAACTCTTTTTCATCATTTTATGTCTCCTCCTGTATCTATTTCAATTTGCTGAGCTGTTCAGCAGGCGCGCAGCCTCGGTGAACCGTTCAGACATACTTCTCAACAATCACCCGGAATTCTCTCTCGTGTCCTGCGATCCATGTATTCCAGTCTTCACCCGCATCAGCAACTGTCTTTCCGAGATCCACAAACAGCTTCGGGATATCCTTTTCTAAGATCACTGCTCCTGCCTCGCCAAATTTTGCGGATCCAAGTGTATCACTTCCTCCAACAAACATTTTAAATGCAGATTCCGGTTTTCCGTTCACAGTTTTCGCCGCGCCTTGGAAACCGATTGCCGCTGCCTGATGTCCGGAGCAACTGGACGGACATCCAGAAATACAGATCTTCGGGAGCGCTCCGTCCGGGATCCCGGCTTCACGAACCGCCTCAACGGCCACTCTGAGTACTGCCTGGCTATTCCTTACACCCTGCTGGCAGATTGCGGATCCAATACAGGCTACGCTGTTCTCAAATGTGCTCTGCGCACCGTCATTTGTCGCTTCAAGAACCTTCTTTGCCTCATCTGCCGTCAGATTGATGATGTAGATCGTCTCATGCGGTGCGACCCGGCACTCAGCCCCTGGAATTTCTTTTATAAGTCTGAGAAGCTCCGCCGGTTTTCCTGCCGGAAGACATCCGCCGATCGGATGATAAGCCACCGCATAGAGTCCCGGCTGCTTCTGCGCTGTCACACGCCTGTCATGAATTTCTCCATAACCGGTTTTCGTTACAGGTCTGGCTTCCACATGAAGATCAAGTCCACCTTTTTCTTTAAATTTCGCTACATTTTCAAGGAATGCGGTCTTTAATCCGTTAATGCCAAGCGTTTCCTGCATAAAGCGGGTGCGAGCTTTGGCGCGGTTCTCATAATTTCCGTGCTGGCAGAATGTCTCGATCATGGCACGGATATAATACAGGATCTCATCAGCCGTAACATGTTCATCCACGAGAACCCCCATCTTATAACCGCCTCCGAGACCTCCGGCAATGCGGAGCATAAATGTTCCGTCCGGGTTTGCCATGAAGCCCATATCGCGGAACGCGCTGTGTACAGAATCATCCGCACCATTGCAGAATGCAACCTTTAATTTTCTCGGCATATGGATACTGCCTGCGATGGAGAGCAGATACTCTGCCGCTGCCTCCGCATATGGCAGAACATCAAAATTCTCCCCCTGCTGAACGCCGGAGAGCGGGCTTGCCATAATGTTCCGCGGATTATCTCCTCCACCACCAAGGCTTATAATCTCGCTATCCATGGCTTTTTCCATGAGAACCGGAACCTGAGCAGCCTTTAAGTCGTGAAGCTGTACTGTTTCACAAGTCGTAAGCTTCATGAGCTCCACATCATAGTCCCTTACTGCCTCTGCAAGAAATTCCAGCCGTTTTTCTGTCAGATTTCCTCCTGCCATTCTGAGTCTCAGCATATGTCTTTGCGGATTCCGCTGTGCATAGCTTCCCAGACCGCCGGAAATCCCCTTATATGTTTTACGGTCAATCTCTCCCCTGTCAAATTTTTCGATCGTTCCCGCAAATTCATGAATCCGTTCACGAAACTGCTCTTCCCATTTTCCGTTCATCTCAATTGCCTTCTCTCTTTTCTCAATTCTGCCTTTTTCACAGCATCATACAATAATTTCCGTATATGGATCTATTTCTTCCATTGTAAATGATGCAGATGTCCTTTCATCGTCATCTTCTCAAATCCGTTCTGCCTGAGTGCCTCGTACAGCACGATTGCGACAGAATTTGAGAGATTCAGTGACCGGATATCTCCCCACATCGGAATCCGGATACAGTTTTCGCGATTTTCAACTAAAAGCTCCTCCGGGATCCCGCGGCTCTCCGGTCCAAACATCATGTAGGCATCCGGATCATAGGAAACATCCGTATATACATGTTCCCCCTTGGTGGTCGCCATATAAATCTTCGCCCCTGGATTTTTCTTTAAGAAATCCTGATAATCGCTGTACACCGTCACGTCCAGCTTGTCCCAGTAATCCAAACCCGCGCGGACTAAATGTTTCTCGCTAAGCTTAAAGCCCAGCGGCTCGATCAGGTGCAGCTTCGTGTTTGTCGCCACACAGGTCCGCCCGATATTCCCTGTATTAGCCGGCATTTCCGGCTCATATAAAACAATATTCATTTCTGTTTATTCCTGTCTGCTGTATAACTGTTCTGCACCCTCGCCGGCAGCTTCTTCCGGATACAAGGGCAAGACAAATCCCCCGACCCGACCACGTTCATGATCAGACCGGGGGGCTTTTTACCTTTCCGTGTCATTCAGATGTCTTTTCACAAACCGTTCGATCCTCTCAAGGGCACGTTTCAGATCATTTAGTGAGTACGCATAAGAAATTCTTAAATATCCTTCTCCGCAATCGCCGAACGCCGTTCCCGGAACAACGGCAACCTTCTCCTCCTCAAGAAGCTTTAACGCAAATTCATCGGAGGTCATACCGAATTTTTTAATGCTCGGGAATACATAGAATGCGCCCTGAGGCTCATAGCAGTCGAATCCCATATCGCGAAACGCTTTTACGAGAAAACGCCTTCTCTGATCATAAGCCTCGCGCATCTCAAGCACGTTACTGTCACCGTTTCTCAGTGCCTCGATCGCTGCGTACTGGCTTGTTGTAGGCGCACACATGATCGCGAACTGGTGGATCTTTAACATCTGCTTTAGGATGATTTCCGGCGCACATGCGTATCCGAGACGCCATCCTGTCATCGCGTAGGACTTAGAGAAACCGTTGATCAGGACAGTTCGCTCCCTCATTCCCGGAAATGCCGCAATCGTACAGTGCTGTCCCTTATAAGTAAGTTCGGAATAGATCTCATCGGAAATAACAAACAGATCCTTTTCAACGCAGACCTTTGCGATCTCCGCAAGGTCCTCCGCTTCCATAATCGATCCAGTCGGATTATTCGGGAAAGGAAGAATCAGAATCTTTGTCTTCGGTGTGATTTTTTCAAGAAGCTTTTCCTTTGTCAGGCGGAACTGATCCTTCTCCTCGAGCTGGATCGTTACCGGAACACCGTCCGCGAGGATCGTACACGGTGTGTAGGAAACATAACTTGGCTGCGGGATCAGAACCTCATCTCCCGGATTCAGCATTGCCCGGAGAGCGATATCAATGGCCTCGCTGCCTCCGACTGTCACCATAACCTCACGGTCATAGGCATATTCTACATCAAAACGTCTCTTCAGATAATTGCAGATCTCGATTTTCAGCTCTTTTAAGCCTGAGTTGGACGTATAAAAGGTACGCCCCTTTTCGAGGGAATAAATTCCTTCCTCACGGATGTGCCACGGAGTGTCAAAGTCCGGTTCGCCGACTCCGAGGGAGATTGCATCCTTCATTTCACTTACAATATCAAAAAATTTTCGGATCCCGGACGGCGGGATCGTTACGATTTTATCAGACAATGGGTTTCTCACGGTGTAATCATCATCCTTTCATCAACAGGCTTTTCAGCCATTACAGTTCCATGGTCCTTGTATTTCTTAAGAACAAAATGAGTCGCTGTGCTGAGCACGGAATCCATTGTAGAGAGTTTTTCCGATACAAACTGCGCGACCTCCCGCATCGTCTTTCCTTCTATGATAACGGTGAAATCGAACGCACCTGACATCAGATATACAGAGTTTACTTCGCTATACTGGTAGATCCGCTCTGCGATCTTATCAAATCCCATTCCCCTCTGCGGAGTAACCTTGACCTCGATCAGTGCGATCACCTTCTCGTCTCCGGTATTATCCCAGTTAATCATCGTATGATAGCCACAGATAATATTTTCCTTTTCCATCTCCGCGATCTCATTTGCAACAGCTGCTTCACTTTCCCCCAGAAGGGCGGCAAGATCCTTTAAGTCAATCCGGCTGTTTTTTTCGATAATCGCCAAAATTTTTTCACGCATTTTAAAGTCCTCCTTATTGCATACCTGCTGTATCCCTTTTTCACTATTGTCTGCTTCCGGATATTTTGTATATTTCATCCTGCATCGGGCGTTCCAGAAAGCCTATTGCCCCGGTTCCGGTCATTTTCCTTGCGATGCCCTTTTCAACCTTTCCAATTACTGCTGCCGGTATCCCCGCTTCGTTTAAAATCTTCACAGCGTCTCCGCCGTTCCAAACCGCCATCAAAAGGCATTCCCCCGACGAAAGCCGGTACGGATTCAGGTCAAGCAGTTCGCAGATCTCGACCGTTTCCTGTGCGATCGGAATCTTTCTGAGTTCAAATGAGATTCCCTGTTCATAGGCTCCGGAAATAGTCCAAAGAGCCGCCAGGATTCCTCCCTCAGAAACTGCTTCCCATTCCCCTGCATCGCAGTCTTGAAGCAGATTCGGAGTCAGCTCCGTTTTTTCTTCTGCCTGCTCCCGGATCCGTCTGACAAACCATTCCGGGAACCGGGCTGATATCTCTTTTTCTTTTGCCGATAAAGCCGTCTTCACACCGTTTTTTCCGACAGTCCCCGCAACTACCAGATCCTGTCCCGGTCGAAAAATTCCGGCTCCGTTTGGCTCGCGTTTAATTTTTCTCATGATTCCGGTCTCTTTTCTATGCGGCCTAAGCCGCGCTCTCTCCCACCGGCGTACCCATTCCCGGACCGTAGTTTTCCCCCGGTTGCAGTCCGGCTGTCTCCGGTGTCGCGGTTTCAGGCGCCTGTGTCTCCGGTGCTGCTGTCTCGGCAGGTGCTGCGGCTTCTGTTTCCGCAGACGTTTCTGTCTCAGCCGGAGTTGTCTCGGCAGGTGCCGCGACTCCTGTACCTACGCGGTAAACGGTCTTTGACGCGTTGTATGTGTCAGAGTTCAATAAGATGCGTTCCTGGAGCTGTCCGTCCACATACACGCACTTATATAATTTCGATTTTAATCCCGTATGTCCAGATTCCACCTTCACACGCTGACCTGCCGGAAGACTCGGGTCCTGGATCTCCTGAACCGGGGACGGTGTCGTAGAAAGTGTCTCAGACTCAAATGACAGAGTCCTGTTCGACGGTCTCGTCTCTTTTCCGTAAATCGTAAAGGTCAGGGTCTTTCCTTTTGTATAACCCTCAATGTAGATCGGGGTGTCATACGGGTTCTTTATCTTCAGATCTTTATAAGTCCCGGCGATCGCCGCGTCCATGGACGGCTTTACATAGCTGACGGACATGGAGTGGTTCTGTCTTTGGACGATCTCCAGCTCCGCGTATAAGGACGCGTTGTAGAGAGTCGTTGAAATCTGGCAGACACCGCCGCCGATGCTGTCAACAGACTTGCCGTTTTCATAGGCAGTTGCCGTCCTGTAGCCGTTTTCCAGTGTAAACGGGTTCATACACTCATATCCGGAGAGCACTTCGCCCGGCATCAGCACATGTCCGTTGATCTTTCCCGCGCCAACCGCAAGGTTAGTGGAACGGGACGCGCCACTGGTCGCGAAGCTCGTAGAGAATGTTCCGAGAACATCCTTGATCGTCGCAAGGTCTTCCTCTGTCACCTTCGGCTCTTTCACGGTCACAGACGCCTCCACGCGGATTGCGTCTGTGTCTTCGCTGTTCAGTGCCTCATTGAGAGCCGCTTTTGTCGCGTCCATATCGACAGTCAAACCTTCCTTTGAAGGCGTGATCTCAAATTTTCCGTCTTTTCTCGTGATCGTCGCGTCAACGGCATCCGCTACAGCGGAACCGCATTTCTCGGATACGAAGGAAGATACCTTATCCTGGTCCACAGAGAGATCCAGTTCGATCTTCAGCGGATTTACCTCCAGATCTTTCTTCTTCATGTACCGTTTTACAAGGTTTCCCTTAAGCTCTGTCCCCTGGATCGCTTCCGCCACCTCGTCCTGGTTATCCCAGGCGACGCCCAGAGTCTGCGCGTCGGAGCTCGCCTCCGTGCCGTTTACCACAAGCGTGATATCCTGATTTAATTTTTCATTTACATAGCTTTCGATCTGCTTTTCAGCTTCCTCTTCCGTAAGTCCGGAAAGACTGACGGCTCCAACAGAGACCCCGTCCGGGATCCGTTCATCTGCCAATGTGAAAACCGGGGAAATCCAGACCAGTCCTGCGCTTAAAATCGCCGTCATGCCTGCAATCCACACATTATTTTTCATGCTCTTCTCCTCACTGATGTCTTCCTGCTTCCTAGTAGATTTGGGGGCTTCAGCCCGTCGCGATTAAAAAATAGAAAGAAGGGAGCCGAGAATCATCGGCACTACCATTGCGAGTACAACTAACACAATAACGATGGTAGAAAAAATTTTCCTTGTTTTTTTATTATTCATGTTAAACACAGCATTCACCTCTTCTTGCTTTTCATTCCGGACCGTATTCCGCAACCGTTTCCACTATTTCACAGCCGCACTGTTCCCTGATATTCATTCTCTCAGGGTTCCGGAAATCTATCCCTGTTTTTTCGCATTTTCCGGTATTCTTCCGTACTGGAAAATGATCTTGTCGATCATCCGGGAGATCTCATTTCCGGACATGTGATCGATCTCGACAGTTATGTCTATTCTATGATATTTTAGTAAATCCTGCAAGTGTTCTTTTTGCCTTTTCGATGCCGTCCGTTCCTTTTTTGCCTTATATTGGAGCATTTTGGCAGCGAAGAGTTCCGGGCGTTCCCCGACGAACCGTTTTTTCAATTCCTGATATAAATTGTGAGCGGCATAGGCGTCGGAAAGCGCCCGGTGCGCGGTGTCCTGGGCAACTTCAAAATACGCACAGGCGGCGCTTAAGTTCTTCTTTTCTGCCCCCGGCATCAGATACCGGCAGAGTTTCAGCGTGTCGACCCCGGATTTTTCGAACTTCCGCTTCTGGTTCACCGCGGCCTGCACGAGGAAACCGTAGTCGAAGATGATCTGGTGTCCGAGAAGCGGGAGGTCTCCCGTGAAAGCTAAGACCTCATCCAGGATCTCCTCGATCCCCGGCGCGTCCTTTACCATGTCATCGGTGATTCCCGTAAGCTCCACGATCCGCTCCGGGATCTGGCGGTGCGGGTTTACCATGGTGTGGTAGGTGTCAGTGACCCCGCCGTCGATTACCTTTACCATGCCGATCTCCGTGATTTTTTCATGCCGGGCGCCGATTCCCGTTGTCTCCAGGTCCAGGGCGATATACGAATTTGTCATTTCATCTGCCATATCTGTTCTCCATCTTTATTTTCCGCTGCGTCGTCATATGCCACACAGCTTTTCCTCAGATCCGCGCAGACTCTGTCCGCACCATCTGACCTTTCTTCTGGTCATACCGGAAACATACCGCCCTGGCATTTCCCGATAACGGATCCCGCTTTTTATAATCAAACAATACGAAGGTTCCATCTTCCATATGTTCCAGATGAGCCATTTTCGCCATCTGCCTGGAATCGAATCCCACGTAGTCCGTAAGCCACTGAGTTTTTTCTTCCTCCGCCATAAAGAATTCCCGCACTTCCTTCTTGTACGGGGACTGGTCGCTTGCGAAGGACGGGCGGCTCTTGATGTTTTCGCGGACGTAGAGGTCGTACATTAAGCTGTCGCGGAAGTCTGCCAATGTCGGACTTGTCATTTTTTCTGTGATTTCCGTGCTGTTTTTCCGTTCTTCTCCTGCTGCTTTTTCCACCGCAAGTGTACTCTGTTCTTGTTTTTCTTGTTTTTCTTCTTTTTTCTCTAAAAACTTATACAGGATCTCATATCTTGCCAGTCTGCTGTGGCTGATCCCTGTAAGTCCGTTCTTCTCATAATATTCCGCCAGACTCGTAAAAATTTCTGATGGTCTCACGAATTTCTTCTCAAGAAGCTTCATGGTCGCCGTGAACTGACCGCTGTTGTGGTAGACTTCCACCATGTCTTCCACGCCCTTTAACCGGATCACGTCGCTGTAGGGCAGCCACTTCGTGGAAAGGACTTCGTATGGCGGAATACCGCGGTATTTCAGATCATATGCCGCAACCTGCTCCTCCATGTAAGATCCCTTTAATACCTTCAAAAATCCCATCTGAAGCTGGTCCGGGCGCATCCGGTAGACATCGTCGAAGGAGCGCATAAAGGACTCATAATTCTCATAGGGCAACCCCGCGATCAGGTCGAGATGCTGATGGGTATTCCGGTAATTGTAGACACGGTCCACCGCCTGTTTTAACTTCACAAGGTCCATATGACGATGGATCTCCCTGATCGTATCCGGGTTCGTGGACTGGACGCCGATCTCAAGTTGGATCAGGCCCGGGCGCATCTTTCCGATCAGCGCAAGCTCTTCCTCGTCAAAAATATCCGCCGAGACTTCAAAATGGAAGTTCGTGATCCCGTTGTCATGTTCCACAAGATAGCGCCAGATTCCCAGGGTGTGATCCCGCTTGCAGTTGAAGGTACGGTCCACAAACTTGACCTGCGGCACCTTGTGGTCCAGAAAAAACTGGAGTTCCGGAAGTACCAGAGCGAGACTCCTGAAACGCACGGTCTTGTCGATGGAAGACAGGCAGTAGCTGCAGGAGAACGGGCAGCCGCGGCTGCTCTCGTAGTAGACGATCCTGTTCTCAAATCCCGCCATATCGTCATAATAGAACGGGATCTCATCCAGGCTCAGAAGCCGCTGGGGACCATGTTCCACGATCTCACCATTTCCGGTGCGGTAAGTAATGCCTGGAATATGGCTCAGATCTAAACCTCTCCTGTCACTGGTCTCACTCTTTTCAACTTTCATCTGCTGATCATTTTCTGTGCTTGCCAGAGTTTTTTTCTGATTCTGTGCCTCTGATCCACTTTCAGTATCTCCGCCTGCCGCGCACAGTTCTTCTCTTTTCAGGTACGCCCGCGCGAGCTCCGTAAATGTCAGCTCGCCTTCCCCGCGCATGATGCCGCGGACACCCGGCTCCCTGGTCAGCACCTTTTTCGCGTCATAGGACACTTCCGGTCCGCCGAGCCAGATCTCCACCTCCGGCAGTACCTTCTTCACATCACAGACGATCTCCATGATATAAGAAACATTCCATATATAACAGGAAAAGCCGATAAAATCCGGCTTTCTCCTGTAGATATCCTGTAAAATTAGATCCATCTGATGATTGATGGTATATTCTCCGATCTCAATATCCACTCCCGGAATCTTTGTCCGCGCGAACGCGCGCAGGCTGTAGACACCCGGATTTGAGTGGATATATTTGGCGTTGATCGCCGCCAGCAAAAATTTCATTCGTTCCTCCGTTATACCCGGTACTCGATCTTACGGCCTGTCGGGTTGTACTGGTAATAGCGCACACCCGCCGCATTCAGCATTCTCTTGGATGCACGTGTGGATGCGTCATTTGCGTACTTGTCGCTCTCATAGACGATGGTTCTGATCCCCGCCTGGATGATCGCTTTCGCGCACTCATTGCACGGGAACAGGGTCACATAGAGCTTGCTGCCCTCTAAGCTGCCGCCGCGGTAATTTAAGATCGCGTTCAGCTCGCTGTGGGTCACATAGAAATACTTTCTGTTGTATGGATCCTCGTCCATCTTGTCCCACGGGAACTCATCGTCGGAACAGCCCTTTGGGAATCCGTTGTAGCCCATGGAGAGGATCTTGTTGTCCTCACTCACGATGCAGGCGCCTACCTGTGTGTTCGGGTCCTTGGAGCGCATGGCGGAAAGCTTTGCGACTCCCATGAAATATTCGTCCCAGGTAATATATCCGTCTCTTTTCTCTGACATAGATCGTCCTCCATTTCATGTATGTAACTGCTCAGTACTCTCACAGTTACGAGTAAAATCCATTTCACATTTTCAGTAATCGTATTTTTATTCTTTCCGCAGCCTGCCAGTGTTCACAGGCTTTCCGGCAATTTTACACATTCACAATATGATATCCTGCCGCCTTGCACAGACGGTTCATGATTGCCTGACCGAGCTGGTCTTTTGAAAAGCTCTCGGAGAAAATACAGTCCACTTTGCGGGCATCAAAGTCACGCAGCACCGCAAACAGGTTGTGGGCTACCGTCTCCTCATGTTCCCGGCTTCCGATCACCTCGAGATTTCCGCTCTGATACAGAT
>CAVIYT010000038.1:0-5541 GCA_963646925.1 Paludibacteraceae bacterium | reverse complement strand
AAAAATAACTAAGCTTGATGATATAAACGCAGAAAAAGTCACCGAGATCATACTTGTGTCCCCACCTTATAAAAAGAGAATAACAGACCAGCAGGAGATCGAAGAATTTACGAGTCTGTTTAATGAAAGAAAAAAGAAACCTGTATTTTCAATCATCAGCTCATCTGGCTGGAGCAAAAGAGCCATTATAACAACGGAAACATATCAATATGATATTATTTTTTGCGGGGAAAACATCACAGTGAACCGGCAAAGATATGTCATGGACGAATCGATCGATTCTGAACTGGAACAGTTTTATCAGTCCCTGAACGAGACAGAAGAAAAATATAATTAACAAATCCCCGTTAAGATGAATGTCCCCCCGGATAAGGAGGTCACTATGATGGATAAATCAGTAAAAACATGGAGAGTTTTTCTCTTTGGGATGTGCTGCATCCTATTAAGCCTGTATTTAAAAAGAATTTTATTTTCATTAGAAATAATAAAAGGCAATTTTTTGTCCAATAGTATTGTTGGGGTTGCGGTGATCTGGTTTATTGGCTTTGTTTTTCGTTTACATCATTTAAATAAGACATACCCTGGAAATAAGACTGCTTATTCTAAAGATAAATGGTGCATGATAGAAATCGGTATCATCTTTATTCTGGCAGCAGGATTAACATTAACATGATGCAGAGCAAGTAATGCCCAGGAACTCTTTGCCGTATGGAGGTGATAGCTATGAGGAAAATAAAGGAACTCATATTTTCTGAGAATGGCATGAAAGCGGTTAATACTCTGTTCTTTTTTGCAATGCTTTTTTATAGGAGCGGTCTGCTGTTTATGGCTTATATTGTATGGATCTGTTATCTTGTGTTTTGTATTAAAAATACGGAATCCAAGGAAAGCAAGGTGGTTTATTCGGTGTTTGTTGGACTTGTGGTAGTTATGATTGGAGTGGATTTGTACGGTTTGATACGAGGATAATATTGGTGGGGTACGCGCCTGAATCATGAATGATAGCTCTATACATATATGACCGATTCATAAAAAAGCAATAACAATCCCCTAGCTCCCGCCAACACCCAGCGTCGATGAGCCTCCGGCGAGCGTCCCACCACAGTGACCCAACTTACAGAACCTGCCACAGACATCTTCTTTCGGACACATGGTCAACAAAAAAAGCCTGCCCCACCAGCAATCCACATGCCAGTGCAGCAGGCCCTTCAAAATACATTCTAAGTCAATATCTAAGGTAAAATCTACCAGCTAAGAGCCATCACTCTAACTCAAACGCCCCAGTATACAACTGATAATACACACCCTTCTGTGCAATCAACGTCTCATGATCCCCACGCTCAATAATATGCCCGTGATCCAGAACCATGATCGCCTTACTGTTGCGTACCGTAGAAAGTCTGTGCGCGATCACAAACACCGTGCGTCCCATCATCAGGTTATCCATACCCTCCTGAACCAGCGCCTCCGTTCTCGTATCGATTGAACTCGTCGCCTCATCCAGAATCATCACCGGCGGATCCGCAACAGCCGCTCTCGCAATAGAAATGAGCTGTCTCTGTCCCTGAGAAAGGCTGGCTCCGTTGCCCGTAAGCATCGTATTATAACCTTCTGGAAGCCTCTGAATAAAATCATCCGCGTTCGCAAGTCTCGTAGCCGCCATACACTCCTCATCAGTGGCATCCAGCCGTCCATACCGGATATTCTCCATAACCGTACCTGTAAACAGATTCACATCCTGAAGAACAACGCCCAGGGACCGTCTGAGGTCCGGCTTTTTAATCTTTGTGATATTGATTCCATCATACCGGATCTTGCCGTCCGGAATATCATAAAACCGGTTAATCAGGTTCGTGATCGTCGTCTTACCGGCACCGGTAGCCCCGACAAACGCGATCTTCTGACCAGGTTTCGCGTAAAGCGTAATGTCATGAAGCACAAGCTTCTCTGGCGTATACCCGAAATCCACATCCTCAAGACGAATATCGCCCTTTAAAGGAGTATAGGTAACAGTCCCGTCCGCCTTATGCGGATGCTTCCACGCCCAGATACCATTCTTATCATCAGTTTCCTTAAGAGTTCCGTCCGCATTCCATTCCGCGCGCACGAGAGTCACATACCCCTCATCTTCCTCCGGCTCTTCATCGATCAGAGAGAACACACGGGACGCGCCCGCAAGACCCATGGCAATCATGGCAACCTGCATGGATGCCTGTCCGATGGTCTGGGAAAGCTGTCTCGCCATTCCGAGGAAAGAAACGATCACACCGATGGTGACAACACTGGAACCGCTGAGACTAAGATTCGGAGCGGCAAGATACACGAGAAGTCCGCCGACAATGGCGAGAACCACATACATCAGGTTTCCGACGTTATTTAAGATCGGCATTAAAGAGTTACCATACCGGTTTGCCATCTCACCGTCGGAGAAAAGCTGCTCGTTCAGCTTGTCAAAATCCTTCTTACACTCGTCCTCATGGCAGAAGACCTTAACGACCTTCTGGCCCTGGATCATCTCCTCGATGAATCCCTCTTCCTTCGCAAGAGATCTCTGCTGCGCCATCATGAAGCGGGAACTTGCACCGCCGAACTTCTTCGTGACTGTCAGCATGAGAGCAGAGAAGAGGCACACAACGAGAGTCATCCACACACTGTAGTAGATCATCATGAGAAACATGACCGTGATCGTGAGAGAAGACTGGAAGACCATCGGAAGCGACTGGCCAATGAGCTGGCGGATCGCGTCCGTATCGTTGGTGTAGGTACTCATGATATCGCCGTGGGCGTGGGTGTCGAAATACTTGATCGGCAGAGACTGCATCTTATCAAACATGTCCACGCGCAGATGCTTTAACGTACCCTGGGTCACAGTCGCCATAAGGTGCGTGTAAGTGTAGGCCGCCGCGACACCGAAGACATACAGCGTGACCATGGAGAGGATCGTCTGCATAAACGGCTGTTTGACGCTCTCAAATCCGCTCTCCAGTCCCGGAAGAATGCAGGTGTCGATGAGCCGTTGTAAAAATACGGTCTGGACCACGGAAGCTGCCGCGGTGATGATAATGCAGCAGATCACGGTGATCATGTGGACTCGGTAATTCTTGTAAATGTAGCGGAGCAGGCGGCCGAAGGTGTTGTTTTTCTTATTCTGTTTTTCCATGATTATGCCTCCTTGCTCTTAGTCTGTGAATCATTGACTTCCCTGTAAATGCCGTTTAAGGCGAGAAGTTCCTCATGGGTTCCGGATTCCACGATCCGTCCGCCGTCCATGACGAAAATGCGGTCCGCATCCTGGACAGAGGAGACACGCTGGGCGATGATGATCTTTGTGGTGTCCGGAAGCTCGTTCTTAAATGCCTGACGGATCAGGGCATCTGTCTTTGTATCGACAGCGGAAGTGGAGTCGTCGAGGATCAGGATCTTCGGCTTCTTTAAGAGCGCTCTCGCGATGCAGAGACGCTGCTTCTGACCGCCGGAGACGTTCGTTCCGCCCTGTTCGATGTAAGTGTCATATCCATCCGGGAACTGGGTGACGAACTCGTCCGCCTGCGCTAACTTGCACGCGTGGATCAGCTCCTCGTCTGTGGCGTTTTTATTGCCCCAGCGGAGGTTTTCCTTGATGGTTCCGGAGAAGAGGACATTCTTCTGGAGAACGACGGCAACCGCGTCACGGAGAGCCTGAAGGTCATACTCTCGGACATCACGCCCGCCGACCTTTACCGCACCTTCCGTCACATCATAAAGACGTGGGATCAGCTGGATCAGGGATGTCTTTGAGGAACCGGTGCCGCCGATGATTCCGATGGTGGAACCGGACGGGATATTTAAGTCGATGTCGGTCAGGGCAAATTTCTTGTTCTTTCCGGAGTAGCGGAAGGAGACGTGGTCGAATTCGATGCTGCCGTCCTTCACGTCCTTTGCACCGTTTTCCGGGGATCTCAAAACACTCTCATGAGTCAGGACTTCGGCGATACGGTCACCGGATTCCTGGGCCATGCTGCACATAACGAATACCATGGACAGCATCATCATGGAAGAGAGGATCTGGATACCGTAGCTGATCAGGGAAGAAAGCTGGCCGGTGGAAAGCTCACTGCCGTTGGAACCGATGATGAGTTTCGCACCGAAGAAGCTTACTAAAAGCATCGAAACGTAGATGCAGAATGTCATGATCGGGTTGTTTAAGGCGAGGATCTTTTCCGCCATGGTGAAGTCTTTTCTTACTTCCTCGGCAGCAGCTCCGAATTTCTTCTTCTCGTAACCTTCACGGACGAAGGATTTTACGACACGGATGCCGCCGACGTTCTCCTGGACGGAGTTGTTTAAGGCATCGTATTTCTTGAAGATCCGCTTGAAGATCGGATGAACATAGAAGAAGATGCCTAAGAGCGCGATCGCAAGGACTGGGATCAGCGCCAGGAAGATGAAGGACATCCGCACATTGATGCTCATACTCATGATAACGGAGAAGATCGCCGTAAGCGGGGCACGGACTGCCATACGGATCAGCATCTGGTAAGCGTTCTGAACGTTTGTGACGTCCGTCGTCATTCTCGTAACGAGAGAGGATGAGGAGAACTTGTCGATATCCGCGAAGGCAAAGTCCTGGGTCTTAAAGTAGAGATCTCTTCTGAGGTTCTTCGCGAGTCCGCATCCGGCTGTGGCGGCAGATCTCGCGGAGAGAACGCCGAAGAGCAGGGACAGGGTCGCAAGAACCAGTAAAACAGCGCCGTATTTTAAGATCGGTGCCATGGAAGTTCCGGTCATGTCATCGATGAGCTTTGACATGATGAGAGGAATCGTACATTCCAGGATCACTTCCATGGTGACGAACAGCGGTGTCTCGATGGACACGCGTTTGTACTGGCGCACGCTTTTTAAAAGTGTTTTAACCATGTTTTTTACCTCGTTTCCATGTAGAAATTTGTATGGTGGGGAATCTGGAGTTCCCTATTGTACAAAAAGCACATTTTTTTGTGGTCTGGGATCATGACATATTTCGGATCATCTGGCGGATGACGCGGAAAAATGTGTCAAGATCCTCTTCAGAGACGCCGTTTGTCAGCCGGCTTTCCGTTTCCTCAAGGCTTTCGCGGATCAGTTCCTGATACTGCAGGGCTTTCTCTGTTGCGACGATGCGTTTCAGTCTGGCATCGTATGGAACAGTTTCCCGGCGGATCAGACCGTTCTTTTCCATATCCTTCAAGATCTTTGTCGCGGTCGGCGGCCGGAGACTGTATTCTTCCTCGACGTCTTTCTGGAAGACATCGCCCTCGGAACTCCGGACAAGAATAAAATGAAGTGTTTTTCCCTGCGCACCGCTTAAGGTATCGTGGAAAGAAAAGGTGCTGAAATGCCTGCGGATCAGATTGGAAAGCATGCCAACGCTGCGCCCGACGGTTTCTTTCATAGATCAAATTCCCCCTTATATCCTATCGGCATAGCCGATCGGGAATGATTTTTGCTCGTAACTATGAAGGTACTGGATAGACAATATGTAATGACCTCCACTTTGTAACTTCGTGGATTTACCTGTATAAT
>CAVIYT010000037.1:34089-39710 GCA_963646925.1 Paludibacteraceae bacterium | reverse complement strand
GGATGAACAGAATCTATTAAGAAGGCACATTGAGGATGCAAAAAAAGCGACGGCGGATTATGAAACAGCAAAGAGAAATGAAAAGCGCTGGTGGAGATTCGGAAGACAGGGAAATAAAAGCAAGATCAGAGAGGCGCAACAGAAGCTTGAAGAGCTGAAAGAGATAGAAAAACTGCTGGGTGCGAACAAGCAGGAAGATCGTAACGATGCAGATAATTTGAAAGAGGAAAACTGGAAAGATACGATAATGACTGCAAAACAGCAGGAGAATCCCGCCTATCTGGACAAGCTTGAGATTCTCATCGCAAAGGCTCACAATCCGAAGCTTCCGTTAGCTGATCTCCTTGATCCGGAAAAATGCAAGGCGGAGAAGGAAGCAGCGAGAAAAGAATGGACAGATGCGGTCCAAAATTTTGGCGGTGAGAACTGCGACGCACTTGGAAAAATGCTGACGGACTGCCAGAAAACGCTGGCCGATATGGATTTATGTAAAGAAGCGTTCCTTGCGGTCGGTGTGAATGGACCTTTATCGCCGGCAGAAGCGAGGAAATGTATGTATGCTCCGGAGCATCAAGACAAGCTGAATGCTTTCTTTGCGTCCGCTTCCGGACTCGCGGACGTTTTCAATGAAAAGACGTTACAGGCCGTTGAAAAGGGAAATCAGGATAAGGGAATCGAACCAAAGGAGAAACAAGCTTTCGGGCGCGCAAAGGATGCACTGATAGACGCATTCCGCTATGAGAGAGAGTGGAAATTCGAAAAAGAATACTATGAAAAGCATAGAGAAAAATGCACGGATAATCCGGAGCGTGCGCGGGAGATTATGGTGAAGAAGTTTCTCAAGGATATTCAGAGGGAACGTCTGCTTTTGGACGGAAAGCCCGGAAACCAGAGTCACAACAATACGAAAGTGATTGCAGGTGCTGAGAAGGAAACCATGCATCTTCTCACGATGGGAAAACCGGGAAATCCATCATCATATTATTTTGGAAACGTCGGTAATAACCTGAAATGGAGAGATGTATTTGAGAAGAACGATATAGATCCTGCAGTCGAACAGACGGCTTTATGTGGAGTAAAGAGAAGCGTGACTAATGTAACCCAGGAAAGAAGAAGTGAAATCGGCTTAAAAAACGGGGAACCATTACACAATGAGTTCAAGGCTCTTTCTGAAGTTTCGGCATTCAACGCAATGAGTCGCGGTGCAACGTTAGATTCAATGATTAAGATGTATGGTCTTACCAAAGGATATAGTCTTATGGATTTAAAAGAAAATCCTGATCTGAATAAAGAGATGGCCCAGGGATTTCTCGAATTCGTAAAACAGAATAGCATGTCACAGGAGGAACTTAATCTATCAGATGAAGAAAAAATTCCGGATGTGACAAAAAATAAACTCGAAAACATCAAAAAATTTTATGATCAAACGTTCAAAATTGTAGGAGAACTGAAATTACCGGATGTTGATTTCTCAGATCCGAAGCAGGAAGCAGCAGTGGCGGACGAAATGACAGAGCTTGTTTCGATAGAAATTGATTTGGGTCAATCTGCAATCCGTAAGGATACGAAGTTGTATCAATCTCAGTTCAAGGATCTCGGTGAAAAGGTAAATAATGTCACTGACCAGAGCAGCGCAATTGATTTTGCAAAAGAATTGAACAACGAGTCAGCCGCCTATCAATATATCTTAGGCTCCAGAATGCGCACAAATGTTATTGGAAATGCTATCGGAGGATTGAAATTGAAAGAACTGTCCACCAGAATTCCGCTTGACACGGAAAAAGGTGGCTATGGTGCTTTAATTGGGGGAAAGGTGGAGTCTTCTGTTGCAACGTTGTGTGAAAACGAATATGTCAAAGCGAATCTACTGACAGAAAAGAGCAATCTGATTCCCTTCGTGAAAGAGATTTATAAATTGAATAAGGAGGACAGTGACCTGGATCAAGACTTGGAAGAGGTGAAAGCAAGCTTTGCCAAGGTTCGCGAGGAGCGCGAGAAGCGCCAGAAAACCATAAAACGGCCTGAGTCCACAGAAAAAATAAATGTAGCTGCTCTTCGGGAGAAGATAAACGAAATAAACAAAAACGAAATCAAAAGAAGAATGACGGTTTCCAAAGAAAAAGACATTGATTGGAAAAAGGAAAATAGACAGTTACGAAACCCGATGCAATTCGGGAAACACTGAATTTTTTCGGAAATGTCGGGGGCAGAAATCCAGAAGCCTGGAGAATAAGGATACGTTGTATGGTCATCGCAGAAATCAGAGAAAGGGTGAAGACAGAGCATGAAGCATAAATTAAGTAAACGGATAACGTCGCTTATCGTGACAGTAGCACTGATTCTTTCTGCGGTGGCCTTCGCAGTCAGTTACGTTGTATACAGGTACGAGATCAATAAAAAATACAGAGAATCGACCCGTACTCTTTCACGGACGCTGGCTGCGGCGGTCGATCAGAAGCAGGTTATGGAGCTGAGAGACGAGGTGATGGAAATTTACCGGGAAATCAGCGGAGAATATGGCGGAAAAATCCCCTTTGAAAAATTTACAGAGGCGGAAGAGACCGCTTATTATGACCGCTTTGAACCGGTAAAGATGACGGAGGCCTATGAAAAGCTGCAAAAGCAGCTTGCGAATTACGCGGATATCAATGGCACATGGTCTCTTCATATTATATATGCGGATCTCGATACCGGATATGGAATCTGCCTGATCGACATCTCGGATGAACCGTCCGATGTCGGGGAAGCGAAGCAGATGGAAGCTGCGGCGCTGGAGGCAATCCGGGAAGGCGATTACGGATTCTCAGGGAATGTTACGGATTCTCAGGAGGTTGGATGGCTGTGCTCGGCAGGTGAAGTGATTTATTCTGGCGACGGCTCCAGAATCGGAACCTTCTGTGTCGATCTTTCTCTGGATGACGTGATGAAAAAAACATCGAATTTCCTGATGTTTCTTGGAGGTATTCTCGTTCTGGTGACAACGGTTCTGCTGATCCCGATCACAAAGGGAATGAATGAAATGCTCGTAAAGCCGATTAACCGCCTCTCGAAGGCGGCGGCTCTGTTTGTGGAGGAAAGGCAGGAGGACGGCTCGGTATCCAGAATCTCGCAGGTAGAGGTTCATACGGGAGACGAGTTGGAGGAGCTTTGCAATTCTCTGAAAAAAATGGAGGAGGATATCGAAAATTATATCCATAATCTGACGGTTCTGACAGCGGAAAAGGAAAGAATCGGGGCGGAACTGGACGTAGCGACGCAGATTCAAGCGCGGATGCTTCCGTGTACATTTCCCGCGTTCCCGGAGCGCCATGAGATCGGAATCTATGCAACGATGACTCCGGCAAGAGAGGTTGGCGGTGATTTTTACGATTTCTTTATGGTCGATTCGGATCACTTGGCGCTTGTAATGGCAGATGTCTCCGGAAAGGGAGTTCCGGCGGCTTTATTCATGGTGGTTTCCCGGACACTGATCAAAAATTCAACGCTCAGCGGCGCTTCCCCGGCGGAGGTTCTTGAAAAGGTGAACAACCAGCTTTGCGACAATAACAGTGCGGATATGTTCGTGACTGTATGGCTTGGAATCGTCTCTCTTTCTACCGGACGGATGGTATGCGCAAATGCCGGACATGAGTTCCCGGCACTCTGCCGGAAGAATGAAAGCTATGAGCTTTTCAGAGATCCGCACGGCTTTGTTCTGGGTGGCATGTCGGGCATGAAGTACCGGGAATACGAGATACAGATGCAGCCGGGCGAAAAGCTTTTTGTCTATACGGACGGTGTACCGGAGGCGACAAACGCCCGGGAAGAAATGCTGGGAGCTGACCGCATGATCGAATTCCTGAACCGCGATCCGGAGCGCGGACCTGAGAGATTATTGAAGGAAATGAAAACTGATGTCGATGCCTTTGCAGGAGAAGCCCCACAGTTTGATGATCTGACAATGCTTTCCTTTGTTTATAACGGACCTGAAACAGAAACACCTGAGGATGCAGGGAAAGGCATCAGAGAGGAGAAAGAAAATGGCTGAGAAAAAATTTGAGGCATTAGACGAGAATCTGGAACCGGTCATAGGGTTCCTTGAAGAGAACCTGGAAAGTCTTGGCTGCCCGTACCGGGAAATGCAGCAGATTTGCATCGCTGTTGAGGAAATTTTTGTAAATATTGTGAATTATGCGTACCCGGAAAGTGCCGGACCGGCAGACCTTGAGATCCGGGAGCTTCCGGGGCGGGTCATCGAGATCGTTCTCCGGGACGGAGGCGTCCCGTTTAACCCGTTGGAGCTTGAAGATCCTGACGTTACGCTGAAGCCGGAAGAACGCCGGATCGGCGGTCTTGGAATCTATCTTGTGAAAAAGAGCATGGATGAGGTGACATACCACTATGAAAACTCGCAAAATGTCCTGATCCTTCGCAAAAAAATTTAAGTAAGAAAACGTAACGGTTCAGTAGGTCTGCGCACTTGCTGCGCTGACCGTAAGAAGGTATAGGCTGGAAGGCAAAAATCCCATCGGCGCAGCCGATTTGGAATGGATTTTTGCTCGTAACTATGAAGGTACTGAATCGTTACAAGAAAACGAACAAAGAGGTATTTGAAGATGGAAATGAAAGCAGCCGTACATGCGGCACTTGAAATTTGGGGAATGCTCTTCTGCGCGGCGGCTTTTGCAGGATTGTTGTTCAGCGGAGAGATTAAGAAAAAACAGAATAAGCTTCTGGGGTGCCTGCTTTTTGTGGATGCTGTGCAGTTGCTTGCAGATACGTTGGCATGGCTGTTTCGCGGAAACACCACGGAGATAGGCTTCTATGTGATACGAATCAGCAATTATATGGTTTATGTGACAAATTATATCATTCTATATCTTTTCACGGTATATGTGCTGGATTATACGCATGAGTCAGAGATAGAACACAGGGAGATGGCAAAGTACAAGAGATTTATGCTTGGACTTTGCCTGATTGCTGTGTTTATCCTGACTCTCGATCAGGGTACGGATGTCTTTTATGGATTTAACGAACAAAACCTGTATTACCGTGGGGAGTACTGGTGGATGCTTCAGGGGATCGGGATTCTTGGAATGGCAGTGACGGGAATCCTGCTTGTCGAATACAGAAAGGTGATCCGGAAGGATATGTATCTCTGTTTCCTTAGCTATCTTCTGTTCCCGCTTGCGGCAACGGTGATCCAGAGCTGGCTGTACGGATTTTCCCTGATGAATCTTGCGATCACACTTTCGCTGATTGCAATGTACATTATCTCAAGGACAATCCAGTACAAGGAACTGCTCGACAACCAGGCGGCACTCAGTGAGATGCGGATCCGTATCGCGGTTTCCCAGATTGGGCCGCATTTTCTCTTCAATGCGATGACGACGATCAAATATCTGTGCCTGACGGATCCGAAGGGAGCGGCAAAGGCGGTGGATGAGCTTTCCATGTATTTCAGGGGAAATCTGGATGCGATGACTACAAATCAGACGATCCCGTTCGAAAAGGAAGTAGATCATGTAAAACATTATCTGGAACTGGAAAAGGTGCGTTTCCGGGAGAGACTCGGAGTTGAATGGGAATTGCGGGAGCGGGATTTCTATCTCCCGGCTCTGACGCTGCAGCCGATGGTGGAG
>CAVIYT010000037.1:0-34079 GCA_963646925.1 Paludibacteraceae bacterium | reverse complement strand
GTGGAGAATGCGGTCAAGCACGGAATCTTAAAGCACCCGGACGGCGGAACCATAATCATCCGGTCTGACCGTACGGAGAACGGTTATCTCATATCGGTGCTGGATAACGGTGTGGGTTTTGACCCGTCAGAGCGCCCGGATGACGGACGCAGCCATATCGGGATCGCAAATGTGAGGGAACGTTTGCAGGAGATGTGCGGCGGATCGCTGGAGATTATCAGTGAAAAAGGGAAAGGAACCGAATGCCGGATCCTGATCCCGTGTGGAGGAACAAGAAGATGAGATATCTTTTAGTAGATGACGAGATGATGAGCCTTGCGCTCTTAAAAAATGAAGTGGAATCTGTAGTCGGGGATGCGGAGATTGCGGATTTCCAGAATCCGGAGATTGCATACGAGTACGCGAAGGAACATCCCTGTGATGTTGCCTTTCTTGATATTGAAATGACACAGATGAATGGAATCATGCTCGGAAAGCTTTTAAAAGAGCTGAATCCGCAGATCAATCTGATCTTTGTGACTGCATACAACAGCTATGGAATGGATGCGTTCGGACTTCATGCCAGCGGTTATGTCTTAAAGCCTGTGACCGCGGAGGCGATCAGCCGGGAATTAAAGGAGATCAGATTCCCGAAGGACGATAAGCGCGGAGGCAAGAGAATGCGCGCAGTGACATTTGGTCAGTTCGATTTCTGGCTGGATGGAAAGCCGATCCATTTCGGACGGGCAAAATCGAAGGAGTTTCTCGCCTATCTGATCCACAGAAAGGGCAGCGGAGTTACAAGAAAAGAACTGGCGGCTGTTATTTTTGAAGATTCCGATTATTCCAGAACTGTTCAGGATTATGTATCAAAGATTGTCAGGGAGTTAGAGGGATCTTTAAAGAAAAATGGGATCAGCGGACTTCTGCTCCACGATCGGAACTACTATTCCGTGAACACGGAGCTGTTCAGCTGCGATGCCTATGAATTTGAGGAGAACGACCCGATTGCTGTCAACGCCTACCGGGGAGAATATATGGCACAGTACAGCTGGGCGGAGGGCACATTCCATGAAAACTGGATGGAATAAATGAAAAAATATAAAGTTTGTCCCACATTTGTCTACATTGTGCTATTATAATAAAGGTAGATTCAGGAGTGACTGTTAAGCAGGTCTGTGCGTTTGCTGCGCTGACCGTGAGAGAACAGTTGCTATTCGGGCGGCTGAGGCGAAACGGGACGGCAGCTGTTTACAGGAAACAATGAGGAGGCAGTTATGAAACGGAAAATCGTTGGCTTTATCATGGGATGTCTTTTATCCGTACTGGCAGCTCCGGCGTTTGTCAGCTACGCGGATATTGTAGATGCATACTGGGATGGCAAGGAAGCCTGCTGGGATGATACGGATGATGACGAGACGGAACGGTATCAGATCGTGCTGTACCGGGGGGACACAAAAATTAATACGGTAAAGACTACAAGAACCTACTATAATTTTTCATCAGATCTGACAAGAGCCGGAACTTACCGGTTCCGTGTCCGCGCTTATGTAGACGGCGAGTACAATGCCTGGTCTGCATATTCGGAAGATCTGACTGTAAAGAACTCCTCCGATTCCACATCGACAACGCAAAATACTACAGCGGCAAAAAAGAACCAGACAGCGGAGGAAATCCTTGGAAATATCAACTATGTTCCTAACCGGGAAGGCTGGCAGATCAAGAACGGAGGCTGGCATTATCAGTATTCAGATGGCTCCGAAATAAAGAATCGGTTTGCATTCATAGATGGAGCGTGGTATAATTTTGACCAAAATGGTTCTATGCGCACAGGGTGGTTCCAGAGAGGACAGGTCTGGTTTTATCTGGACCAGAATGGTGCGATGGCACTTGGCTGGCAGCAGATTGGCGATAAATGGTATTACTTTAATCCATCAAACGGCTTTATGCTGACAGATACGACTACGCCGGACGGCTATAAGGTCGGAGCGGACGGGGCAATGATCCGCTAAAAACGTCCGCGGATTTCTGACACAGTCCGTCGGATATGGAAGAAATGAGGTGCAGCTATGTGGACACTATCAGAACGGGTATATGTGACACGCTATGACAGGCAGAATGCGGTTATGGTCCGTGCAGACCGCCGGTCGGATCAGATTGAATTCTATATGCAGAATGATGAAAAAGGTGACTGGCATTACTGCTTTTCAATCACATGGAGAGAAGCTACCCATGTAACAGGCGAGACGAAAGCCAGTTGGAGTCGGATGGTCGGGATTACTGCCCTTGTACGCGCTTACCGTGAGAAGCTTGCGCCGTTTGCGGCAGATGACAGTGATGCGTTCGCAAGACAGGTAGACACGATGGATTTCTTTCCGGATGAGGCACTTCGCTATTCCCTCAGGCAGAATGAACTCGTCTCTATTGATGCGGTGATCGACCACATCAATCTGCCCGAACGGCCGGAAGGAGTAAAACCGGATACGGCGACTGTGCTTTTAAGGGATCGCACGGGTACGATGGTTGCCTTTGTAGATAAAGAATTATTCCCAGAATTTATCAATACATATGAAGAGAGTCAGCATGTCAAAGCAATCGGCCGGGTATATCTTCCAAATGATCCACAGGAAGGCACTCCGGCTTATCTGGATTTACTGAAGCTTGAATTCCGGTAAACAGACAGTAACGATTGCGTTACATAAAATTTATGGCAGAGAGGATGATCAGGATGACAGTTCAGGCATTAAAAAGAATCGATAACAGTACGGCTCCGCAGTTCAGACAGATCCTTCTGGATACAATGGAGCAGACAGATGAGGCTGCTCTGTATGTCGATTTTAAGGAAACAGGTTACGTAAGCTCCGCAGGACTCAGAGTTCTCCTTGAGGCACAGAAGCTTGCAAAGAAGAAAAATATTGATATGATCCTGCAGAATGTAAAACCGATTGTAATGGAGGTTTTTGACATTACAGGATTTTCGGGGTTCTTGAATATTGAAGAATAAGAAAAAAAAGAAGAACGCCATGAAAGACCTTTTCATGGAGATGAGAAACGTACAGAGAATGGAGCGTGGTTTTCCCGGCGAAGTGTCGGGAAACAAACCGGAAACCTCCGGCGAATCGCTGAATGAACCTCCGGGATATGAGCAGCCGGACAAAATGTTTGCGAATCGTGTGATCCAATATGTGGAGCGACCGGAAAAATTACCGGATATGATCGGATCCGCCTGGATCAAAAAGCTGCTTATGCCGTCATCCGGCCGGAAAAAGGAGAAAAAACCGGTGATCCGTCTGGACTCCCCGGACCTCACCTTCCAACAGAAGGTATGGATTGGCACACGGACTGTAATTTCTTCATTTATGCCGCTTCTTTTATATATGATACTTCCGGCCTTTATGATGTATGTCGGAATGGTACTCCGCCACTGGACAGACGGCGCTGCGGCATTTGTAAATGCCAGCGGGAATTTCTATTATGCGGTTGGGATTATCCTCTGCTTCCTTATTCTGCGATGGAGGATTATCCGGGGCGGGGAAAGCTTCCAGGACGCTGTGACGCTGTACTGGAGAAATCCGGATTGGAAAAAAGCCGCAGGCTACATGATTGTTGGCCTTTCTTCAAGTATTCTTTTATCAGCTGTCTTTACGCTGCTGCCTTTTTTTTCGGGCTATAAGAATATGACGGAGAGTGCGTTCCAGCGGACGGATCTTGTTCTCGCAATGCTTTCTGTATTTATCACGGCTCCGATCTGTGAGGAGATTATCTTCCGCGGACTGATGTTAAATAGACTTCTGGAGCAGTTTTCGGAGCGGACGGCGGTTCTTATGACTGCATTTGTATTCGCTGCCTGCCATGGAAACCTGACGTGGATGTGCTACGCGTTTGTTATGGGCTGGCTTCTTGCCTTTGTTTCGGTGAAAGAAGACAATATATTTTATTCAATCGTTATGCATATGGCGTTTAATCTATGGACCGTGATTCAGCTGATTATCCGCCAGATTGACAATCTGCAGGAATTCTTATTCGGAAGCAGACTTCTGATCTTCGGGTATGGACTTCTGGCATTCCTCGTGCTGACCGCGTGGTTCCGGATAAATCCGGAATTTACAGAAGCGGCAGAGAAATGGATCCGGGGGAAAGAGAGGATATAGGATATGAAAGACAGGATGAAACAGGCACTGATATATGCAGGACTTTTCTTATTGGCGGCGGTTGTTCTTGGCATCTTTATTTCGGAGATGTTCTGGGCTGTTCTTCCGGGGCTGTTTGGCGTGGGATACGGTTTATTTGATCCGTGGCTTCTCCTCAACCCAAGAACCTATTTTATCGGTCTCCTCGGAATGTGCATGTTTGCTGTTTTCTGGGTGGTATATGACTATGACGCTGGCAGACGTTCCCGTCGGGTGATGCGCCAGAAAGCAAGAAGAATCGAGGGCGCGCTTGAAAATTCCGATTTTATGTCTGACAAGGAGCGCGACGATCTTTTTAAACCCTACAAATTTACAAAGCTTGGAGACGAAAAGAAGGATGGCGTGCCGGTTCGCGCCGTTTATAATAACAAGAAAAAGGAAGTCGATATAAATATTGCCTCCCCGATGCATGGACTGATCATCGGTTCCACAGGTAGTGGTAAAACGACCACGTTTATCAACCCGATGATCCAGATCCTCGGACATTCCGCCGCCGGTTCCTCCATGATTATGACGGACCCGAAGGGAGAGCTTTTCATGTTGCACAGCGGAATGCTCAAGGAACATGGGTATAAGGTTATGGTACTGGATCTCCGTGATCCGTACAGCTCCTTCCGCTGGAATCCGTTAAGTGATATCTATGACCGTTACCAGCTGTATCTCCATACCGGTGATGAGATCTACCGCAGGACGGATGACGCAGAGGACAGCGGACTGAAGCTTGTCAATCCGCCGGAGGAGTACGGAGCGGAGTGGTATGAATACGACGGAAAGGGCTATGCGCACCGGGATGAGCTTATCACATTGATCCGTATCGAGAAGCAGAAGATTTACGATGAGGTATATGAGGATCTGAATGACTTTGTCAGCGTGCTCTGCCCGATCGAGTCTAAGGATGACCCCGTATGGGAGAAGGGTGCAAGATCCATTGTCATGGCAACATGCCTTGCGATGCTGGAGGATTCCGAGTATCCGGAGCTTGAGATGACAAAAGAGAAGTTCTGCTTCTATAATGTAAATAAGGCAATCTCAAATTCAGAGAATAACTTCGAGGCACTGCATCAGTACTTCGAAAACCGTCCGACTCTCTCGAAGGCTGTAGGCCTTTCCAGACAGGTTATGTCGGCGGCGGAGACAACGCTTGCCAGCTATATGTCAATTGCGTTCGATAAGCTCTCTATGTTCAATGATGAAGGTCTTTGTGCGCTGACATCCGCTACGGATATTGAACCGACAGCGATCGCAAATGAGCCGGTGGCTCTGTTCCTTAAGATCCCGGACGAGAAGGATACAAGACACGCGCTTGCCGCGATCTTCATCCTGAGTATCTATAAAGCCCTGATCAAGGTTGCCAGTGCGGATCCGGACCTTACACTGCACAGAAATGTATACTTCATCCTTGATGAGTTCGGTAACATGCCGAAGATCGAGAAGTTCGATAAAATGATCACCGTAGGCCGAAGCAGAAAGATCTGGTTCAACATGGTTGTACAGTCCTACGCACAGCTCAATAATGTATATGGCGATACTGTCGCGAACATCGTAAAGAGTAACTGTGGTATCAAGATGTTCATCGGTTCCAACGATATTGCGACCTGTGAAGAATTCTCAAAGCTTTGCGGAAACATGACTGTCACAACAGGAAGTGTCTCTACCGGACTCGGATCGAAAGCCTCAGACCTTAACTACTCCCAGCAGATGCAGACAAGGCCGGTTATCTATCCGTCTGAGCTTCAGAAACTGAACAGCAAGACAAATACAGGAAATGCGATTATCGTTACATTTGGTAATGATCCACTGAAAACGAAATTTACGCCGAGTTATCGGTGTCCACTTTACGAGTTCAAGGCGATGAGTCTTGACGAGGTAAGGGCAAATGCATTTTACGGTGAGGATGTCTATTACGATCTTGGTGAGCGCAACATGATCGTCCAGGAACAGATCGATTCGAAGATGGAAGAAGAGATGGAAAACTCTGCAGAACCGGAAAATACTGAGACGAGAACAGCGGAAGGCTTCAATACAGAAGAATCGGAGATGGATCAGCCGGAGATGGGAGACCGGGACACAGAGGATCCGGATGATGATAATCTGGATCTTGAGGACCTGGATCTTGAGGACCCGGATCTGGAAAATATGGATGACGAGGATCCGGATGACGAGGATCTGGATCTTGAGGACCCGGATAAGGAGACGGAGGCTGAAGGAGAATAATCATGAAGCTACATAGAAAGAAAAGAATCATAATTTTGACTGCGGCTGCGGTTATGGCGTGCTCAGCAACCGTGATGGCAGCGGACAATTCGCTGGCAGACCAGTTAAAAAAAACAAACAGCTTTTATACAAGCCTGAATAGTACAGGAACATCAGCATCCACAAAAGCAACCTCAGAGACCACAAGAGTGATCAGAAAAACGGATGAGACGAATGTAGGACCGGGTGCGGAGTCCGAAAGTACGGCTGCCTCCAACAATTCAGGCAGTACATCCAGTAAGAACGGTGTCATCATTGATAAAAACAGATCTGACGTGACAGCCGGTGCGGCCGACAACTCTTCGAACGGAACACTTCCGTCAAAAAAGACAGTCGCACTTTCAGAACAGTACTATGATGATTATGAAATCTACGAGGAAGGAATCGACGGAGAGTTCTATTTTTATACCAATGTCCCGAACGGAGGTATCACAGACCAGAGCGTTTATATTGATTTCCCTGCGAATGTGACATACACTGCGGAACTGAACGGACAGACGATCACCTATTACAGCCAGCAGCCAATGACTGCAAAGGGAACCTATGTGTTCCGTATCACAGCAATCTACTCGGCAGGCGGTGCATTATCCCAGCAGACCGAGTACCACGCAACCTTCCGTTTCCGTATTCAGGATAAGGTTGTAAAGAAGGAAACAGAGACAGCGGGCGGAAAAAGCGCGGCAGAGAACAGCGGCTCCAGCTATACATGGGGAAGCAGTACGTCCTCGATCCCGCTGATCGACAATGCGGCTGATGTCGCACAGGCACTGTCAAGCAAGTCTCTTTCCGCAGACTATATCCGGAAGAGTATTTCCGAAGGAAACATTGAGCTGGACCAGATGGCAGATATGCTTGGCGTAACCCCTGAAGCGCTTGAGGAATACTTAAATCTTACCGCACCGCAGGTGGAAGAAACCTCTGCGGAGAAAGAAACAGCAGAAAGTGCGCCGGCAGAAGAAACAGCTGCCGATACGACGGAATCCTCAGACCAGTCCGTAGATCTCGAAGCAGCGATGAAGGTGGCGGAAACGGCTGCCGGTCGAGGAACCGGCTCTGGCATCGTAGAATCCCAGGATCCTCTTACCGGTCAATATCTGGAGACTCTCTTTACTGGAACGAGTTTCGGCGCATCGGTACAGAATGGAGCGACAGTAAACGGAAGCGTCTCGTTCCGTTTCCCGACGGAGAACACACTGGCAGTCCAGGTGACGAAAAACGGAGAGTCCTACGACTATAAGGTCGGAAACGATTTTACAGAAAGCGGCTGGTACTGCATGGATATCCGTGACACGGTTTCCGGATATGCGGAGGTATATGAAGGAAAGGAAACACCAAAATTCTATTTCCAGATCATCAATGATCCGGTTAAAGATCTTACGATTGTAACGGTTCCGCAGGGTGAGGTTGTTAAGAGCTTTACATGGAACGGAAGAGAACAGGGAGATCACACCTCCTGGGTTACTTTCCCGTATGACGGAACCTATGTACTCACCTACACAACGGCAGTCGGTGAGGATACGACCGTAACGATCGAGAAGGATTCAAGACCGCCGAAGCTTCAGGTGTCGGCGAGAAACGGACGTGCCAGCATCGAAACCGATCATGAGACAGATCAGATCCTTGTATACAGGAACGGAGAAAGAGTAACAACCCCGGCAGACGGACAGATTACGGGCGCAGGTCAATATGAGATTTACGCGACTGATTTAGCCGGGAATACCAGTATGACAACTGTTAAGCTCGGAAACGGTATCGGTCCAGCCACCGTGATCGCCGTTCTTCTGATTCTTATCCTGATCGGTGGAGGAGTAGGTTTCGTGATCCATATTAAGAGAAATACGTCCATGAGATAAACCGGAAAGCAGCAGTCGGAGAACGGTCCGGCAAAAGCAGGGAGAAGACCGGCAGAGGACAGCAAAAATACAGGAGGAAGAGAAGATGACATTTGTCCAGCTTGGATTTCTGGAGTTTATTCAGGAAATCCTGTCCGCGCTTTTTAATGATGTGTTTGCGCCGATTCTTTCAAAAGTATTAATGGCCATATTCAAAATCCTCTGGTCCATGGTTGTCAGCTTCATGTCGTCCTTCCTTCTTACCGGCTTTACGATGTGGCTTTCCATCCTGGATTATATTGCATCGGTGTATGATGTTCTTACCGGTGTTTCTACTGTGACTTATGGAAATGAAACCGGTCTTACGATGATTCAGGCACTCTTTAAGGTCAATGCGGTAGGAAAAGCGTTCATCGTCATGACGGCAGCAGCGATTGTTCTGGCATTCGCATTTTCCATGCTTTCGGTGATCCGATCCATGCAGGACACAGTTCTGGAGAATAAGCATCCGATCAGTGAAGTCCTGCGCTGGTCTTTAAAGTCGGCACTCAGCTTTGCGATGATTCCCCTGCTCTGCGTCTTTATGCTTCAATTTACGCAAGTTATATTCTCCACAATCGGTGAAATCAACTACACGGATACGAGCGGTGGAAACCACAGTGTTGAGATTGTGGGTTCGACACCGGGGGATGTTCTTTTTGTGACAATGATCCAGGATGCCATTGTGGTCCCCGAAGAGTATGACAATGATACGCAGAGAGCCGGGTATATCCAGCAACGACTGGATTATTATCTGACGGAGCTTGGCGATGTTGCGGCAAACCAGTTCAGCTACAGGAATACCGATCAGGTTCTTGAGGATGTGAATGCTGCAAAGGTGAACTATTTTGTTGCCTTTATCAGTGTCGGATGTCTCTTGATCCTTATGCTGATGTCTGCGATCACTCTGGTCAGGCGAATGTTTGAGTTGCTGATCCTGTATATCGTCGCTCCGTTTTTTGCAGCGACGATTGCACTGGATGGCGGCGCTGTATTTAAAAAGTGGAAAAATATGTTTATCGGAAAGTTCTTTGCGGGAGCGGGAACGATGATTGCGATGAAGATTTTTCTGATGATTCTTCCGATGGTTGCTACCAGTCGGTTTGCCTACAGCGAAGACAAGCTGCTGAATCAGATCATAACGATTCTTTTTGTTCTTGGAGGTGCCTGGGCTGTTTACAACGCAAGCATCACGTTCGGCAAGGTTATGGATCCTGACAGCGCTCAGGAGGAGGAAGGACAGAGACGTGATACCATCAGCTTTGTAAAGGGAAGATGGAGCAAGCTCTCACAGGGTTCGCAGAACAATCAGTCGCAGAATCAGAACAGCGTTCCGGGTCAGGGAGGTTCCGGCAGCAGTCAGGGAGGCTCTGGCGGTGGCCCTCAGGGACCGGTGAGAAGATAAGGAGGATTGAGGATTATGAATATGGCTTATCTGGGCTTTTGGAGCGATCCGGTCGGCTGGGTCATGGAACAGATCTTGGATCCGCTGTTCCAGGCAATCGGAAATCTTCTTAATGCGGCGTTTTCGTGGCTGTTTGAGGTGATTCTGGCGCCACTGTTAAAAAGCGTACTGTTGCCACTGGCGACAGCCATTGTAAAGTTAATTTTCGAGATGATGGCCGGTGTTTTCTACGGGATGATGTCGACAATCTGGAGAATACTGGATGCCATGGAACAAGCTTACAATCTGTATATCGGTGTTTCGCTCGTGAGGGATACCAGTATTGCGGACTCTGAACCGACAACACTTCTGGAGGCTCTCTATAATATCCCGGTGATACAGAAGGCATTCTGGTTTATCTTCCTTATTTCAATCGTATTGCTGTTTATGCTTACGATGTATTCTGTGGCCAAGTCGATTTTTGATCTGGAAACAGAAAAACCGCACACAGTATCCCATGTGATGCATTCGTTCCTCCAGGCCTGTATCCAATTCCTGATCGTACCGCTGCTTGTCCTGTTTATGATAAGACTGAGCGGTACGCTTGTAACAACCGTAGATAATGTGATGAGCGCATCGATGGAGCGCGGAAATTCAAGCATTGGCTCCACACTTTTTGTAATGAGCTCGCTGGACGCAAGCAAGGATGAAACAATGAACCTTTCAACGGCGTCGGCGGAGAACAGACAGCTGATCGGAGTCGGGGATAGTGTCCGAAAGGATTATTATCTGAACGGAAAGGACAAGCCGGAAAAAACATACTGGAATACATCCCAGGTACAGGAAGACTTTTATTTTGCCAAGTTTGATTACGTTGTCGGAATTGGTGTCAGCGCATTCGTCTTTTTTATCATGGTCAGTAACAGCATCGTATTTATTCAGAGAATTTTCGACATGCTACTCCTTTTTATTGTAGCACCGTTCTTTGTCTCGATGATGCCACTTGATGATGGAGAACGATTTAAAAGGTGGAGAGAGTTGTTTCTCGGAAAGAGTGTATCCGGTATCGGCGGAGTCCTCGCAATGAAGCTGTACCTGTTGCTTGTTCCGGTCATCATGGGCGGTCAGATTACGTTCTCAAGCCTTGGTACGGAAAGTACGGAGACAATGTATGTTTTAAAGGTCCTGTTTCTGATCGGAGGCGCATGGGCTGCGACAAAGAGCGGTGCTATGGTCACAGGGCTGATCAGCTCGGGAGCTGGTTCCTCAGAGACACAGGCAGCCGATATGGGCAACTGGCTTGCGTATAAGTCGTTGAAGTTTGCGTATAAAAGAATGCGCGGTGACGAGAAGCAGAATTCCCAGACGCAGAACGGAAATGTGCAGGGAGCCGGTTCTGGCGGACCCAACGGAAATGGTGAAGCCGGAAAAACCGGTGGTCCTGCCGGTGGAGTTGGAAAAACCGGTGGCCCTGCCGGCGGAGCCGGTGGAAAAATCCCCGGACTTTCCGATGGCGGCACAGCATCGCTCTCCGGCGGTGCGGATGCGCCGGGCACGACCGGAATCGGCGGTTCGCCTGGAATCAGCGGTTCATCTGGAATCGATGGTTTGGATGCGGTTGACGATTTAGCCGGATTTGACGGATCGGGCGCAATATTGGATGATTCGGCATCGTTTTCCAGCGAATATGGCGCATATGAAGATTCCGTGGAACCTGAGCTTGGCACTATGAACGCGCGCGAAATGATGAATGCGCAGGCAGAGCGGGAAAAGGCAGCACTTCCGGAACAGAAAACGAAGAAATTTATGGGATTTACGTTTAAGACAAACCGTAATGGTAAGTATAAGATGAATATCAACATGGGTCCTCTGTTCTCAAATACATACGGAGCAGACGGAAGCCACACCATGAAGATCGCGGGATTCCAGTGGCGTACTAACCATAGAGGCGAGATGGATAAATTTACCGTTATGGGCATCGGAGGCACAAAGGACTATACCGGCGAGAAGCATCTTGATCTTGGTCTCCCTGGTATATGGAAAGAACATGTAGGCGCGGACGGAAGCAGGAACAGAGTCGTCGCCGGAGGTCTGTTCGCACGTTCCTATAATGCAAATAAAGAACTCACAAATACCAGAAACTTCGGTGTTGAAAAACAGAGAAACACGAAGACCGGTCAGATGTACACCCGCCGGAACATGTGGACAGGGCTTGAAAAGGTTCAGGACAAGGACGGTGGAGTTCATGTAAAATCTCATTACGGTCTGCATTATGCACCTGACGCAAACGGCAATTACCAGTTCACGCATGGCTGGGGTGTCAGCCAGAGAAACATGATCAATGAAAATGGTGAGTCTGAATGCGTAAGCAGAAGCTTTATGGGCAGACAGTTCTATGAGAGAACATCGGCGATTGAAAGAATGTCACAGCTGGAAATTAATCAGCCGAAAGAGTAGCTGATCGTTGAAAGGAAAAAAATGAGGATAATACCAAAAAAAACGAAGGTCAACCTGGAATTCTTCAAAGGCGTGGAGGTCCCGGATCTGATCGTAGGGCTGATTGGCGGAGGAGTCATCATGGCGGTGCTTCTTTCGACTCTCCCGTTCAAAATATGGATCTGTTCATTTTTTCTGGTCATCACATTCGTGCTTCTGACACCGTTAGATGATCAGAAGACCTATATGACCATACTGTACGCGGTGGCTTTTTTCGCGAGACAGCGAAAATTCACGAGAGGAAAAGCACCGCAGGGAACAGGAAAAAAGCATAAGCCTGAAACCTGGGATCTTGTACCGTTTACAGGGATTGACGGAGAGTTTATCGAATATGGCGGCAAGTACTATGGAATTGTTGTCCACATCCCGTCTATCGAGTTCCGATTTCTGGATAACGAAACCCAGAACAGTCTGATCGACCGGACGTTCGGGGCACTGCTCAGGACGATCAGTATGGGGGAGACAGCCCTCATGGTGAAGGTAGACCGGCCTATGGTCTATGACGATTATGTCCGCACGGAATATGAAAAGCTGGATCAGCTGAAGGAAGCTTATCTGAACGGTCTTTTGACAGAGGATGAGCTTACGGACCGTGTCGGAATCCTTCAGGATCGACTGGATCAACTGAAGGATATCAATGAAAAGGAGCTTGTATATGTACCGTTCCATTATCTTGTATTCTGCAACGAGGACAAATCACAGCTCCTGCGACAGGCGGAGGATACGATAAATGCCTTTGGAAATCATGAGATCAACTGTGAAATCTTAAAGGGTGCTGATCTTGCCGTATTTCTGAAGTATAACTTTACACAGAACTTTAACGAGAGAGATGTAAAGCAGCTGACACCGGATCAGTATATGGACTGGATTGTTCCGAAAAACCTTGAATTTACCGGAAGAACCGTCAAAATCGATGGTCTGATTACTCACAATCTCAGACTTACCGATTATCCGGTCATCGTCCCAAATGCCTGGGGTGCAACGCTTTTCAATACGCTGAGCACGAAGGTTGTCCTGAAGATGACTCCGAGAGACCGCTACCGATCCGTCCGTGAGATTGACCGCGCGATCGATGAATTAAGGGAACAGGGATCTAATACGGGAAGAACAAGTAAGCTGATGGAGCTGTCCTCCCATGTCGAAACGCTGCAGGAGCTTCTGCGGATGCTCCAGGGCGACAACGAAGTCCTTTTTGACGTGAATACCTATATTACGGTATTTGACTATGAACTGAGCAATGCGATGGCATCCGGCAGGAAGCTTGACAAAAATGAAAAAAAGGATCTTGCGGCCCGTTCTTTAAAAAAGAAGATCCGGAGACAGTGTTCGGAGGAGGGCTTTAAGACAAATGATAATTTTACACAGCAGTACGAGGCTTATGGAGCGAGCATGATCTCAGCCTGGGATCCGTTCGTAAAGCTGAGCCGGGGAATCCACTCCGGATCGATCGCGGCGGCATATCCGTATGTATACGACAATCTCTGCGATCCGGGCGGAATCTGTATCGGAAGAACCGGTGGTATCCCGGTGTTTATCAATTTCTTTTTGAGAAACCGGGAGCGTGTCAACAGCAATGCCGTTATCATCGGTAAGAGCGGAAGCGGTAAGTCCTATGCGACGAAAACGATCCTTACACAGCTTGCAGCGGAGGACAGTAAGATCTTTATTCTCGACCCGGAGAATGAGTACACGCTGATGGCGAAGAACTTCAACGGCAAGATCATTGATGTGGGAAGCGCGACGCAGGGGCGTTTAAATCCGTTCCACATTATCACAAATCTCTCGGATGATGAGGACAGCGATAAGGAGCAGGACCAGGAGAGCGTCACAACAAGCTTTTATGTCCATCTCCAGTTCCTTGAGGAGTTTTACAGGCAGATTCTTCCGGGAATTGAATCGGATCCGCTGGAATACCTGAATAACCTGACTGTCCGAATGTATGAAGAAAAAGGAATCGACGCAAACACGGATCTCAGCAAGCTTACTCCGGCAGACTTCCCGACATTTGACGATCTGTATGACAAGATCTTAAACGACTATCAGAAGACAAGCGGAGAGTACGCAAAGAACAACCTGAGGATTCTGATGAGCTATATTTCAAAATTCGCATCCGGCGGCCGAAACGCGGCATTGTGGAATGGAGAAGCGACAATCTCAACAAAAGAGAACTTTATCGTATTCAATTTCCAGTCCCTTCTTGCGAACAAAAACAGTACGATCGCCAATGCGCAGATGCTCCTTGTACTGAAATGGCTGGATAACGAGATTATCAAGAACCGCGATTACAATATGATGTACAAGGCGAACCGCAAAATCATCATCGTGATCGATGAGGCGCACGTATTTATCGACAGTAAATATCCGATCGCCCTTGACTTTATGTATCAGCTCGCAAAGCGTATCCGTAAATACAACGGTATGCAGATCATCATCACACAGAATATCAAGGACTTTGTCGGATCGGAGGAGCTGGAGAGAAAGTCAACCGCAATCATAAACGCGAGCCAGTATTCCTTTATCTTCCCACTCGCTCCGAACGATATGAACGATCTGTGCAAGCTGTATGAGAAAGCGGGTGCGATTAACAGCCAGGAGCAGTACGATATTATCAACAACGGACGGGGACGTGCCTTTGTTATGACATCTCCGACTTCACGTACCTGCGTAGATATCCAGACGACAAAGAGCATTGAAAAGCTGTTTACAATGTAGGAGGCAGAGATAAAAATGGAAAAAATGACAAGAAAGAAGGCGCTTCTGCTTCTTGGCGCTGCCGCGGTTCTGTCACTGACAGCCGGGTGTTCGAAAAAAGGCGGGGATCAGACCTCTGCGATCAAAAAGACAGGAACGCTCAAGGTCGCGATCACAACAGGAAGAAGCCGTCTCGCCTGGGTGGATGACACAGACGGATCCTATCAGGGGCTGGAGGCAGAGATTGCGAAGTCAATCGCAACCGGCTTTGGGCTTGAGATTACATTTGTTCCGGTAGAGAGCGGACGCCCGCTCACAGAGGTTTTATCCGACGGGGAGGCCGATATGGCAATCGGTTCGATCACGGATGATGGCACCCTGAGCGAGAACTTTGGAATAACAACCCCGTATGCGTACGGTTATCTGTGCGCAGTTACATCCAGGGGAAATTATGTCAACAGTATTGCGGCTCTGGCGGACAGCCAGATCGGAGTCTCATCCTATGTATCAACAGAAAGCCTTTCGCTGCTGAACGCGGCAAAACCGTCCGGACAAAAGACCTATTCCGAGACGGACGGAAGAAAGGCTCTGGAGAATGGCGCGATCGAGGCCTATATCTGCTATGAAGACGAAGCGGTCTCCATGATAGAGGAAGAGGATGGAATCTTCCAGGCACAGAGTCTGACAGACACAGGTGCGGAGGGCTACGTGGCGATCACGAAAAAGGAAAACAAGGGACTGCTCGAAGGAATGGAAACAATTACTCAGGCATACCTGGACATGCTGGAAGATGTTGACGCGTCAGGTCAATAGGGAATATAGAGGGATTCCCCAATGGAAAGGAGTGACCGGATATGGCATACTTTGACAGCCCGAAAAACAGGGCACTCTGGGAAGTCGAATTAAAAAAGCTGCGCGAGGAGAAAAAACTCCGGGAGATGGGAAGAAAAAGCGGGGCGGCAGTAAATACCGATCCGGCAACTGCCAGGAGAGAAAAAAATACCGACACACCGCACCGGATCCGGACATCATATAAAGAACTGCTTGAGGAATCGCGACGCGAGCATGAGGCAAAGCATGGCGGCCGCAGACAGAGAGCTCTGGATCATTCCAGGGAAAGATCAAAGTCGATGAATGATCTGACACGGAAACCAATGGTTCCGGGAAAGGTGAAAGCATGAAGCGTATGACCAGAGCCATTCTGGCGGTCGGAATGTCCGTTGCTTTTACCATCACTGCATATGCGGAACCGGATACGGATACCGCGGCGGATATGGGAGACAGCGGGAGCAAAACAATCTCTGCCTGGTCGGATCTTGGAATCGATCAGTCTTCAGAATCTCTCTCAGACGAGGATATCAGGCAGCTTATGCAGCTGATCAATTCGGATCAGTCAAGTCTCGAGTTTAAAAGAGCAAGGGATGTGAAGCCTGCCTTTGACACGGAGACGGAAATGTATCTGTATACATTACCAAACGAGTATCAGTTCGGGATCAATATTCCAAATGGAGCAGTGACATCGGATCCGGTTCGGATCAGCGCTGCGGAGGACAGCACAGAACTATCTGTGACAAAGGACAATGAGGAATACGACACGAACGGCAGCTATTATTTTTCGGAGCCCGGCAGTTATGTAATTGATATGCTGTGCAGTCCGGGCAATTATTCCGGAACAGACCTTGTTATGTACCAATACCGTGTGAGCTTCACGATTCTCCGGAATGGGCTAAGCCGCCAGCGCTTTTTAAACGCGCCGTATGGATATGAGATCGGTCATGTCTCCTGCAACGGTCAGCCTGTCGAATTTACATCCGGATCCTGTATTTATCTGAATGAGGACGGGAATTATCAGGTGCGATTTTCGGCAGACGGACTTCCGGATTATCGGATCTCCTTCAAAAAAGATACGCAGGCACCGACATTGACATTTTCCCAGTCAATTACGAAGAAAGCACTGAAGCTTCCGGTATCCTTTGAAAAACAGGAGCCGGAAAGCAGCGTGACAGTTTACCGGAACGGAAGCGAGGCGGTACTGTCCGGACAAGCCCTGAATCAGGGTGGCTGGTATCAGATCCGGGTTGCGGACGAAGCAGGAAACACCCGGGATTACCATTTTTTTGTAAAACAAACCTATCACTTATTTAATAAAGAGCTGCTGATGCTTCTGGCGGCTGTCATGATCGGCGGAATCATTCTTCTGAAAACCGGCGGCATGGAATTAAGAAGCAGAGACTAAAAATGTCTATTCCGCAGAACCGATAACCGGGGCTGCGCAGATATAGAAATAATAAAAAAAGGAGGATATGATATGAATCTGATGATGTTTGCCACATTAGTAGCTTCAACCACGAAAGATGCAAACCCGTTTTCAGAGGCGGTTGTTCCGATCGTCAAATTAGTGGATATGGCACTTGGACCGGCGATTGCAGTTGTTGCAGCGCTCGGTGCAGTATGGTGCGTATTCCTGGGAGTGAAGTTAGCAAAGGCTGACGAACCGCAGGAAAAGGAAAAAGCAAAACAGGCGCTGAGAAATGCAGTCGTTGGTTATCTGCTGATTTTTATCCTGATCGTTGTCCTGAAATTATCCCTTCAGCCATTGATCGACTGGGTAAATACATCTACAGCCGGAGATCTTACTCTTCCGAAGAAGAGTAATTAGGGAGCCATGGTCTGGCTGTCACAGATATGGATATTTCCATTTTGTGACAGCCTCTCTGAAAAGAGCAGGAGAGGAATCCTGCTTTTTTCAGAGAAAGGAAAAACGGAGGTGCAGGCTATGAAGAAAAACAGACGATCCGCATGGATCAGAACCGGTGTGGCAGCGTTACTGCTTTCAGGAATGATGGCTGGAGAGACATTCGCGGCAAACCCGAACTGGTACAGTGACGGAAAAAACTGGTACTATTACAAAAGCAATACAGAGATTGCGAAGGATCAGTGGATCCATGCGGATGGAAAATGGTACAGCTTTGACCAGAGTGGCCGGATGCAGACCGGATGGGTAAAAAGAAATGATAAATATTATTACTGTCTGGAGGACGGAAGTATGGCTACCGGATGGCTGAAGACAGGAGGAAACTGGTATTATCTTCAGGGAGACGGCAGCTGCCTGATCCGGGGAATCACACCGGACAACTATATTGTTGACGATACCGGAGCGATGCTTGTCGGGTACCGGGTGATTGCCGGAGTGCGGATACAGCAGCCATCCCTTTTTGTAAAACAGAACTCTACAGCGATGGGCAGCTGGTCTGCGATCATGAGTGTGATCGATTCTGTAGGACAGGTCGCATATGTCAAAACGAATGGGGCAAGGACTTTCCACGTCTATCCGGATAAGATCTCATGGTGCGCACTCAGCGGATCAAAGGAGACCGAACTCTTATCCCTGGAACGGGTAAGCGGTACATCCGGCTACCGGATCAGGATCCAGACGGCATTAGACCGAAGCGTCACGGATACTGCGAATGGTGCCGCATACGATTATCAGATACTCAGAATGTTCTGTTACGGAATCAGCAGCTATGCGGCACAGCTGGATGATATACTTTATACAAGCTTTGCCGGAAGTAATCCGGCCGGAATCAGGAATAGCCAGTGGGTAAACGTAGGGGACTGCAGAATCATGTTTACACCTGCGGAAGGAGCGGGCTGTTTCGAAATCCAGCCGCTGTAACAGATCGATACGGAGGGATGATAGAAATATGAGGAACAGAACGCTGAGAGGCATACTTGCCCTGATACTCACAGTCAGTCTTTGCGGCTGCAACTCGATCCTTACGAAGAAAAGTTCAAAGCAGACCTCGGCGTCAAATAAGACGGGAATCGTCTATGACGCGGAGAAGGGGGAACTGGTGGAAGAGACAACCGCCGGTGATGGTACGGAGCCAACCAGGACGATTGATGAGGAGTACGCAAAGGATCTGCCGGACGACATAAGCGGCACATTATCCGCGAAGCTTGTGGAGGATCATGCGGAACTCTGGAATATCGAGGGGACAGAGGCCTTTTATATTCCGGACTATCATTCGACAAAGGCGGAGGACCTTAAGGATTTTATCATTCTTGGAACTGCAGACAACGGAAACTCCCTGATTTACAGCTATGAGACCTCATTCTATGGAGATACGACATCTCTCTTAAGCGGAGAGGGATGGATCGGGACAGTTGAGGAGAACCATGTCCATAAAAACTGGGATATTCCGGCCGGAAAGGAAGACGACAGCAGCTACAAGCCCGAGACAAACTGGGAAGTGTACTGCCTTATGAAATATAATACGGTCACGAGATTCTATCAGGTCCTGGATGTCAGGGCCGGAGTGATCGAGACAGTGTCCTCCGATGAATCAGAGGATTCCGTCCGCAATACCTATGCGAGCTACAAGCCGGGACAGAAGCGTCTTTTCTGCGGAAAGGTGAAAGATAAAAAGAGAAGATTTGCTACCGACACGCTCTACTATAGCGTGTACGATATGAAATATACCCTTTTGAACGAAAACGGCAAGGCGGTCAAGCAACTGGATATCTCGTCGATGGTCCATACAGGGATCACGGATTATTTCGGAAAAAAGTTTAACTGGAACAGTGACTCGGAGCTTTGGAAGAAGCTTGAAAGCGGCGGTATGACCTATTCGATCGCAAATGTCGCAATGAGCGGAAACGCGGATCTTCTGATCGAGTTGAATGTTACGCTGGGGGAAGATTTTCCGCAAAAAGAGAATTCTGAGCCGTATTCCCTACTTTGCTCCTTTCACATGTATGCAGCTGACAGCTCAAGAGACGGAATCAAATTCGTCGCTTCAAACAAAGCACTTACAAACCAGATTCTTGCATGGTTGGATGTAAATTCACCGGAAAACATTAAGACATATGAGGAGATCATGCAGAAATATCCGGATGAGCTCGGCTGGTTTAATCTGGACGGTACAAAAAATTATATGCTCTGCGCGGTGAAAGTCTTAAAGGATGATCTCCTGGAAAACGATATCAATATGGGATATTTCAGCCGCCTGTTTCAGCGTTATTTTCAGTCCTATGACGATTCCGCTACGGAGGAAGAGAAGGATGAATTATGGAGACAGACGTTTAAGGAACTCAGCGGAGTAGAATGGATCGGAGAGATCATAAGGACTGTCCCGGAAGGGGCGGAAAGCACGGAAGAGGACGGCGGGGAAAATTCCGGAGAGGACGACGGGGAAAACAGCAGTCAGGATAGTGCTCTGATAGAGTCGGCCGTGAAAGCGGGAGTAAATGTTCCAACGGAAAACTTATCTCAACTGCAGAAAAACTATATAAGGGTGATGGAGAATCTCTGCCGTCCGACAGCCGTGAACGGTGAAAATGTAAGTTATCTTGTTGACCAGAGCAATAAAAATGACAGTATCCGTTTTGGAATCTACGATAAAACGGAGACCCTGGACGAGACGAATACAGGTATGGGATCGAGCATCTACCGGACAAAGGCTGCAAAGATCCAGGATTTCAGTCGTTTTACGCAGGGTACAGAAAGAAATTATGCGGGGGCGGATAATGAGGCTGTGAAAGAAACGGGAGAGTTTCTCGCCTATGTCACCGTACAGCTGATGGACAACGGGACAAACCCGGAACGCTTTGATACGGTGGAGTTAAACGAAGATAAAGTCATTTTGCAGACCCCGGAGGGGGATACCATGTACTATCTGACCGAATCCTCGGAGGACAATGACGGATCCAGCACGGTGTATCTTCCGAATGCAACGACGAACAATAACGGAATTATCAAAATCTCAGATATTTCAAATGGTGCAAAGGTACTCTACGAGCAGACGGGAACGACATCAAGCTGGGTTATTGCCGTGACCGGTGACGAGGCTGTCCGGATCTATAAATGTTCGCAGTCCGGGACAAATGCAAATTATGAGGTTGAAGAGCCGATCAAGATCCCATATACGAGTACGGTCACACCGAATACCGAGATCGGAGAGTCAACAACGGTCGAATACGAGGATGAGAACGGAAACAGTATCAAAGCCGATGTCGCCCAGAAGGCAACATTGACCGGAAGAAACGCGATCGAATACGAAGAGGATGATGATGTGTACCGGTTTACTACTCTGCAGAGCGGTATCCTGACCTATGACGCAAAAACAGCTACGACAAGTGTTATTGATGCCGGTCAGTATTATGCCTCATGGAAGATGGCAGACGGATCCTATACGGCTGTCGGCTTCAAGACAGATAAGAAGCAGGATGCAGGCTTCGAGGATATCATGAAGGCGAAGATTTATCACGGTCTGGAGGTCAGCAGGGAGGACAAACTCCTTCTCACGCTAAAGCAGCGTCTTAAGGTTGATACGGAGATGCAGGCACGTTTCCTTGTGCAGCCGGACGGCTGGAAGACCATTTGCCGGGAATATGATTTTGATTCGGATACCAACGGTGTGACAAAGATCAAGGCCTATGCGGAAAAAGTCTACAGAATCTATAACGACTACGATGCCGCCCTGGAAAAATTCTGGGAAACAGTCGGTTTCCGTCCGACGGAGGAAAAGAAGCAGGAGATGGAGACACAGTTTGCACATTGTGTGAATGTGACTGGGATGGACCGGATCATAAAGGATGCAATCGAGGAACACCTGAAAGAGCAGGAAACGTCCGCGGCGGCAGAGACGACAGAAGCAACGCTCGCTGTAAATGATGTGAATGACGGATGGCTCCAGAAGGTCAAGGATTCCCAGAAAGCGGCACGTCAGAAGCAGGAGCGGGAGAAATATATCATTGAGAAGGTCAGCGAAAACGGGCAGAAAGAATGGAATTTAATGCTGGAGCAGTTTGTACAGGCGGCAGAAAATAAAAGAAATGTCTGGGATTAATGTTTTTGTCCAACATTTGTCCTACATGGAGGGATATAATGGAAATACAGAGAGACGGGAATAATGTTCCGGGGGTATAAGAAAATGGAACAGATCACCTACATGGTAAGTGACGAAGCTCTTACAATAAAACCCGCAGCCCGGATGGATGCCGCAAATGCCCCGGAAACAGAAAAAGAAATTCTGGAGGTCTGTACCGGAGTCTCTGGGCTTCCGATCGTTATTGATGCGGAAAAGCTTGAATATATTTCCAGCGCCGGGCTGCGTGTCCTTTTACACCTGCGGAAGGTGAAAAAAACACTCACGATGATCAACGTTTCCCCTGAGGTATACGAGATTCTCGACATAACCGGATTTACGGAGATGCTCACAGTGAAAAGAGCATACCGCAGTTTTTCAGTAGATGGATGCGAAATCATCGGAAAAGGGGCGAACGGCGCGGTTTACCGCTATGACGCGGAGACGATCATCAAGGTCTATTTTAACCCGGACGCGCTGCCGGAGATCCAGAGAGAACGTGAACTTGCGAGAAAGGCTCTCGTGCTTGGGATCAATACGGCAATCCCGTACGATGTTGTGCGGATCGGGAAACGCTACGGAACCGTCATGGAGCTTCTTGAAGCAGAACCGCTCTCGAGGCTGATCATCAGGGATCCGGAGCATCTGGAACTTCCGCTAAAGTATCTTACGGATATGATAAAACAGCTCCACAGCACGGAGATAAAGCCAGGGGATCTGCCGAATATGAAGGAGACCGCTCTTGGCTGGGCAGAGTTCGATAAAAAATATCTTCCGGAGGAGACCGGAGACCGGCTTTACGGTCTGGTAAAGGAGATTCCCGACCGGAACACGATGCTCCACGGAGACTGTCACACCAATAATATCATGGTGCGCGACGGTGAAGCACTGCTGATCGACATGGATACGCTCTGTATGGGACATCCGGTATTCGAACTCGGATCCATGTATAATGCCTTTGTCGCTTTCGGAGAGTCCGACCGACGCACGATCACCGATTTCTTCGGATTTTCCCCGGAAACGGCAAAAACATTCTGGCGAAGGGCTCTGGCGAGTTATCTCGGAACCGAGGAGAAAAAAAAGCTGGACGAGGTGGAGGCGAAGGCGAAGGTGATCGGCTATATGCGCCTTCTCAGACGGACAGTACGACGGAATACACCGGAACGGGAACGGCTGATCCAATACTATAAGGAGCAGCTTGTAAAGCTGGTACCAACAGTGGGACGGCTGACATACGAATCCGGAAATGAGGACAAATTCTGAAAAATAGTTGCACAGGAAGAACACCGGATAAATTTTGACAGGAGGAAGAAGCTTTATGGGATACACGATACCGACAAATGCAAATGAACGTGAAAAGGAAATGAATCGTCTGCTCCGCTCAGCCGCAACACAAAAAGAGTTCACGAAGATGGACAGAACCTTAAAGTGGCTTGCGGACTATGCAACAGGCAAAATTGCATACAATGACAGGAGTTACAGAGATCTGTACTCAGTCTATAAAGCATTCGGTCTCACAGAAGGAAAGAAGAAAGACCAGATTTTCCCGAAGGGAAACCGCAACGAGGAAGATTTTCAGAACCGACTGGGTGAGTTGTGGCGTACATTCGAGATTCGTACCCGTGACAGAATTCCGACGATAGCAGAGAGCTTTCAAAGATATCGTAGAAATCAGGAAGTTTATGATGAACAGCTCAGGGGAGAGGAACGGGCATTGCAGGAAAGAAACAGACGTCCTGCTCCGGAACCACCGGGAGAGAAGCCGAAAGAAAATACAGACTGGGAGATCCTTCAGGCACCGGAAGCAGAGGGAAGAACGCTCCCGCTTGTAGACCGGGACAGAAACTCTGAGTATTTTAATTTTGTAGAGGGAAGCGCTTATTCGGAACTCAATGATCTCTGGAAAGATCTTCGCGGAAAAATAGATACGGAAAGAGATAAAATGTCAGGGATGCTGGCGGACGATATGGGTGAGCTTTTATATAAAATGCAGTTTCACTATATCGTCCGAAACATGATGGGCGATACGATCCCGATGACTCCGGAGGAGCATAAGGAAATCCTCAACCTTTACCAGAACTGCCTGGATGACTGCCGTCTGCTCTCTGAAGAAGATAAAAAAAATCCGGAATTTGAAAAGCTCGAAGCGCTTCTTTCCAACAATGAGATCCAGCTGAAAAATCTGCATGAGGACAATCTTCCGCCTCTTTCGGAAGCTGTCCGCGGTATGAAAAGAGAGACAATCTATCTTACCGACAGGCAGGAAAAGGGAATGGGTGGAGCTCTGAGTGAGCGGAAGACAGTCGAATATGTGGATGAAGCAGGAAACGTGCGGCAGGGATTTTTTACAGCAGATCGGACGGTAGAAAATCGAAAGAAAGAATATGATTCCATAGTGGACCGATTCTGCCGGTCAAATCCGGAACTCAGAGAATATTCCTCAAAATTTAAGAAGCTGTCGAGCGATGATGAATTTCGTAAAGTGATGTTTCGAGCACAGAATTACGAACTGGATAAAAATGAGAACGCAGCGAAAAATGTTACCGATTCGTATGTAGAGAATACGGATTGGTTTGACCCTGAGGATCAGAGTGATAAGAATTTCAAAGATAAATTTAAAAAGATGACACTTGCGCTGGCAACAGCCATGAATGCCCATAGTTTTATGGAAAGAAGTGGAATCCATGAAGGGGATTATATTGCGGAGCGCGCCGCCGCAATGAGCGATGTAGCCGCTGCACTTGGCTATCCGGAGCTGTTAGTCGGCAGCAGAAGAGTTACGGTAAAATATGGTGACAAAGAGGTATCGGGGGTTATGATGGATCCGGCCGGTGCGGATCTTGTGGATCCGAGCAGTATCTCGCCGGGGCATCCTTTCTTTGATATGGATCCGACACAGTATGACGGAAAGGAAATGTTAAGCTCTCTTGCAGATCTGCAGGTTATTGACTATCTGTGCGGAAATACGGATCGTCATGGACACAATTTCTTTATGCGGATGGATTTCTCAGAGCCGGAAAAACCGAAGCTTCTCGGTGTGCAGGGAATCGATAATGATGGCTCATTCGGAGACTTCAAAAGAGGAGGTGTACTTAAACTCGCAAAAAGCGAGAACTTAAAGATTATCACACCGAAAATGGCAGATGCGGTTTCAAATATGAAAGAAGAACAGCTTCAGAGCATCTTAAGTCCTTATCAACTCTCAGAGGCGCAGGTCAACGCCGCAAAGTACCGCCTGAAACAGCTCCAGAGCATGATCAAAAATGGAAGAAAGGAAATAAATCTGCCGTTAAACGAAGCAGGGAAGATCATCAGCAGGAAAGAGTCAATCCATATCGTAAAGGATGAAGAGTGGAAGGAACTCACACTGGACAGCCTGATTCCGACTCAGGACAAACAATTAAATATTTTTGCTATTGCAGATAACAAGCGTAATTGGTTGGTGAATACAATCGAAAAGCAGAAAAAGAACAAAGAATTCCTGAGGCAGTATGAAAGATTCAATGAGGAGCTGAAAAAAGACTTTGCCGGGAAGAACAAAGAAATTCTCCAGGAAATGGAGAATGAGAAAAAAGCAAGGGAAGAAAGAAAAGACAAACATGTATCAATCAATTATTCCAGGCAGGATGGCGTAATCGATGAAAATAAGCTGAATGATATGCAGAAAGAGGAATACAAACACCTCAAGGCGTTGCAGCAGGAATTTAAAGACGCTCGTGGTGACAGTCTGAACCGCAGCAACGAATTCAGAACCATGAAGGACGCATTAGATGATTTTGCTAAAGAATACGGATCGCTGATCAACTCAGCTCAGGAGGGAAAAAAAACGGAGGATGTCTATAAGGAAATCGAGAAGAAACGACAGACCTTAAAAACGGCAGTTGATCAATACCTGAATAAAAGACATTGGAAAATCGTAAAGTCTGACAATAATAAGCTGAGAATCAACACGGCGGAACGACTTCTTGATGCGGTTAAGGATGCCCCGAAGAGCGAAAAGTATTATATGAGCAGCCAGACTGTAAAAGCAGAGCAGGAAAACAGGATGATGTCAACGGATTCTGTTAAGCAGAACAGCTATCTGGCAAAAATGATTGGCGAAAATATGAGACTTGTGATGCGCAGAAATGTAGATGCGCTCGATATTACCGATCCAAAGCATGTGCTGGGCATCAAGGCATTAAGCGCACAGGAACGTCTCTGGAAGTACAGTCAGAGCTCTGTATCAATGGCATCGTTATCCGTCAAAAAAAGCGAATCGCGAGAGCAGATTCCCTTTCCTAAGCTTGTGCAGAATGTGAGTCATAAAAAAAAGGCAGAGCTGGAAGCAGGAAATACGAATGACGAGAAGGTCCGTGAGGATCTTGGAACAATCTGTGCGTATGCTCCGGAGATGGAAAAAACAATCGGAAAACTGTTGGAAAGCAGGGAGAAGATTACACCGTTAAGGGTAAAAGAAGTGATGGAATCTCTTTTCCTCAATGAAACAAAGACCGAAAATACGCGGAAGGCTGCGATGAAAGCAAAAGCCGCCGGAAGCCAGCTTAAACAGGCTGCGGTAAAGTGAGGAGTGAATCATATTGCCAGATATGACGATAGATCAGGAAAACGGCTTTGATGCCGGACGTGAACGCGAACAGATCATGAATGCAGGAAGAATGCTGGAACGTTTAGCGAAGCACTGGGATTATATCGGTGATCTGCAGGGCCGGAGAGGGACAAAGGAATACTGGAAGGTCAATAACGGGCTTATGAAACTGTGCGGAGCGGAATGGCCGGGGGACAAGCCGGATTTCGCCGAAAACATGGAAGGAAGATCCATGGAAGAAATGGAAGAGGTCATTAACGAGGCACTCAAGACACTCAATAATTACGTGAGCCGTCAGAGTACGTTCTTCGGTTTCCTTGCAAGGCTTTTTAATCCGTTAGCCAACATGAAGATGGAGGACGCGGATATTGCGATCCGAAAACTTCAGAGCATTAAAAACAGTATGGTCAGACTGCGGGAGCACAATGAATCGTTAGATATCCATCCGGAGAGAGAAGCGGAGGAGACTCAGGAGGAGAACAGAAATCCGGATCCGTCTGCCGGTGAGGATATTGAGAGAGAGTTTACGAATGATGAACTTTCCCAGGGCTATGAGCAGTTCTGTGAGGATCATTCCGATCAGATCAGTAAGATCAATTCAAACCGGATTTCCGACCTCAGGGAGATTGATGAGGAGTTCGGGGAGGATAACGAGGAACTCAGGGAATACCTCAACCACCGGATCTCCGGAATCGAAAAACTCAACGACATTGAAGAGCATGCGGACGAATATTTCAAGAAACGACAGGCAGAGAAGCCGGAAATTGTAAAAAATAGCCGGAATGAGGTCACAAAGGTTATCCTTAAAAATGTTACGAAACCGGAGATGCAGCAAACGACGAATGGCGGCTGGTCTGCTGTCCTCTCGTCCATGCTGAAACAGAAAGGCGTGGATATCGATCAGGAGACCATCTGCGTATTCCGTCCGGATCCCGCGGTCAGCGGTGATAAGAGAAGTAAATCCGGGAATTCCGGCCGTGACGGCTCCATCAGCCAGTCTAGGGAAATGATCCTTAAACTCGTACCGGATACTGCGTTAAACGCGGCAAACATGGTAGTGGCAAATTTCTCACCGGAAGACAGGGCATTTGTTCTGTGGACGGACGAGCAGAGGAAAAAAAAGCTCGGCGAAGTAAAGGATAAGCTGCGGACTGTGATAAGAATGGGAGTTGAAAAGGACGGAGCGGCTGTCGCACTTACGATCGGGGGGCGGTACCTGACCGCCTACGGTCTGGAAAAAACGGTCGCTGAAAACGAAAAAGTGATCGAAACGGTATATCTGCATGACCCGGATTCTCCGGAAAAGACAACAATGACTCTCGATGAGCTTGCGGAAAAGTGCTATCAGCGCATCTCAGATGAGAAAAAGAGCAATCTGCCGCAGGAGTACTATACCTTTAGCGCGCAGTGGTTGCAGGATCTCACCGATGATCTCGGGAATCTTAAGCTCGACGCGGCACTCACTGAGAAGGGAGTCTCGTATGGAGAGGATAACCTTCTCAAATGCCAGAATCTCAAGCCTGTAAAAAGAAACTGTGACGCGGAGAGGACAAACTGGAGAGAGCTTGATATCAGCAAGGACAAGGATCTGACTATGACAGTTTATCTCCCGACAAACGTCAAAAAGCTTATGAAGAACCGGGTAAAGGAATCAGTCAGACAGGAGGAGTTTCACCGCGACAGGGAGAAAAAGCCGAAAAAATCCCTGTTCTGCAGGCAGACGGAGAATAGCAGGAAGAGTGATGAACAGAAAAATGAAAGCATGGAAAATAACCGTGTAAAGTAGATGAGCTATCCAGCCTGTCCCGGCTTCCGGGACGGACTGGATAATCATGCATACAGGGAAAGGGATAAAAAATGAGATTTGACACACGCAATAAAAAACCACATATCTGGAATATCGCAGGGCTTGCTGTCTTAACCGCAGGCGTTCTTGCCGTTCTTGCCCTGGGAGGTGCAGAGAAGAATGTCCTGCCGATCAGCGTGGTCTTTGCCGTCTTTCTTTTCCTTTCGATCCTTCTTCTGCTCAGAGCATTTCGGGGGCAGCTTCAGTACAACCCGTATTCGTACAATACCGTATATTATATGGGATTTGCGCTGTTCCTTGTATCTGTTCTTGTGAACCACCTGATATTGACTGTACATTTCGCACTGGAACCGGAGACACATGCGGGTCAGAATGTGAATCAGATCCTAGCACTTTTAAATGGATCGGCACGGACCTATATGCTGGTCACAAGTCCTTTCGTTCTCGCAATTTCCATTGCCCTCTGTATTGCGAATATTGCCCTGATCCGCCATGAAGGAAAAAGGTTTGTGAACCTTCTCGGGATTATTCTGGCGTTTCTGCTGGTCGGTGGGGAACTTTTATTCGTGGCCTCGGATTTTGCTGTATCCGGAAGCGTCAATGAGATCATGATGCATGAGCTTTTTATCAATGTCTATGCCGCAGGATACCTGTATTTTGAATGTATGATGATCGGCCTGATGGCAGCGAATCGGATCACAGCCGGATATCAGCCGGAATATAACAAGGATTATATAATCATCCTCGGATGCGGGATCCGGAAGGATGGGACTCCGTCACCACTGTTGCGCGGGCGGATCGACCGGGCTGTCGCGTTTCGGAGGGAACAGTTAGAAAAAACAGGAAAGGATCTCGTTTTCGTCACATCCGGCGGACAGGGAGCAAACGAGGTGATCTCCGAGAGCGAAGCGATGAAGCGTTATCTCATCACTGTCGGAATACCGGAAGATCATATCCTGGAGGAAGACCGCTCAACGAATACATATGAAAATATGAAATTTTCGAAGGCAAAGATTATGGGACGGGATCCGGGCGCGAGGATCGCGTTTTCCACCAGCGATTACCATGTCTTCCGCAGCGGCCTTTTTGCCCGGAGAGTAAAGATGCGTGCCGTCGGGATCGGGGCAAAGTCAAAATGGTATTTCTGGCCGAACGCGCTTGTCCGAGAATTTGTCGGACTGCTCACAGAGCACAGGGGAAAACAGGCGCTTGTTCTCGGTGGAATGATTCTCATCTACGTGATCCTCACATTTTCAGCAATCTCATAACAATCAGGAAAAGAAAATATGGCCGTTTATCGGCGGAACCCGGAAGAAAAGGAAACAGACGGCGTGAATACAGAATATATACGGAAATATCTCAGAAGATTATCGGAGAAGTATAAAAGAATCCATATAAAGAAAAGTATAAGAAAGCTGTCTGACGCAAGAAGACTCTGGAACGATCAGAGGATTACAGCGATCCTTCTCGCGGTACTTGGATTCGCAAATACCGGAATGTGTTCTTTTTACACACCGCTTCCGGGAAAAACGGAATATATCCGGACACCGAAGGTATACCGGAGTGCGGAACTTACAGATTTATTTACACCATCGGATGCGGCAGAGACATCCACGGACAGCGGAGAGTGGAGTCCATCGCTCACGGAACTCAATATCGCCAACTTTTTCCCGGATGGCGCGGATAACTCCGATCCTTCAAAAAGCTACGGCGGACTGATCTATAATGAGCTGATGAACTGGGACAGCGACTGGGGTGGCGCGGTTTACGGATATTCAAACCTGACCCCGGAAGAAATGGCGGAAAAAATGGGAATCACCCAGCAGCATGTCAGGGGAACCTATAATCCGAATGACCGGACGCAGAAGGAGGATGACCCGTTTACCTGGACAATCGACAGCTTCCGGAACGTATGGTTTCTGACGGAGGACGGGGACGGAAATACAATCGACCCGTATTCCAATGTGCAGGAGATAATGGCTCTCGCAAACGTGTATACAAGTTATCACAATCCGGGAGACTGGGAAGATTTCCTTTCCTACTGTAGGAAACTGTGGAAAGCATCCCATTTCTATACGCTGGCGCTCAGCGATGTGTATCACTGTAACGGCTGTGTCAGAGTAACGAAGACTGCTGAGACAGAAACGGAGGACGGAACGGATCCGGCAGTCATGAATGATGAAGATGAAGTCACAGAAGGGGAAGCTACAGAAGCAGAAGCCGCAGTTGCGACCGCTTCGGATGCGGAGATTGCGGGGACCGGTGAAGCATCGATATACCCGGAAAACGACCCGGATATCATTCCGGAAAGCCGTGCTGAGGCTGTGGAGACAACGCTGATCTGCCCGGGACATGTCGATCTTACGATCATTATGAGGATTGCAGGACTTACGGAGGAGAATAATCTTTTTAAGCTTGATCCGACCGGAAACGATGAAAGCGGTTATACAGAGGACGGCTGGCAGGGCTGGAACGAGGAAAATGTCCGGGCGGCAGCCGCGTTAGCCGAAGAAGACTGGACACAGAAGTATGGATTCCGCGTGGATACAGGTTTATTGCGGATCACAGAGAACTCGATAGCGGCTGAGACGTACCTGAAGGAACTGCCGTCTGGCCTTTCATCGGAGAGACAGAGCATGATCCGGTTCGCGTTGAACTCCGTGGGCAAGGTACCGTATTACTGGGGCGGAAAGCCGTCATCTGCCGGATATAGTGGAAATAACTTTGGAACGACAATCACGCCGGACACGGAGGGACGGACGGAGAAGGGGCTTGACTGCTCCGGCTGGATTGCCTGGGTGTACTGGTCAGCGACCGGGAAGAAGCTTTCCGCCTGGAGTACAACAGAGCTGGCAAAATGCGGTAAACGTATCAGCAGGGAAGAATTGGAGCCGGGAGATATCCTGGTGCGCACAGGACCGAATGCCCATACGGTAATGTTCTTAGGCTGGACCGAGGACGGACGGATCCGGTGCGTCCATGAGACGAGCGGGGGCGTCGATAATGTGACGATCAGTACCCGTGATGCGGACTGGCCGTATTATATCCGTCTTGTTGACTGATAAAAGACCGTAACTGTTAAGAGGATGAACAGCAGTGAAAAAAAGGAATAAACTGTGGATCAGAGGAGGATGACTATGGGAAAGAGACTGGATTACTTTAAACGGATGATACTGGAGCGGCTGCGGAAGGATCCGGAGTACCGAAAAAATCTGGAACGCGGAAAGACGACGGAGCACACGAATGAGGCTGCGAGAATCCGGAAAAACGAGGGGGACGAAAAGGCAGAGGAGACAGTCCGGAAGGAAAATCTGGAAGCCCATAAATGGGTGAAGGATAAAAGAGAGCAGGAAGGAAAAACGAAGGCGGGCGCAGGAATCGCAAAAGCAGGCACAGGGACAGTGAAGACAGTCGCGGGAAGAAAGAATAAGAAATACAAGAAAAAGGAAGGAAAGCGAAACCATGATCCGGAAACGGATGATTCTGTACAGGATGTACTCATGGACGAGGAAATGTTTTCCGGTGGAAATTATGTAAAAGAGATGCTGGAGTATGAACAGGCTCATGAAAAGCCGGAAAACTGGGTGATCCATGAGCTTGTGAACTACGGCAGTACGGATGGGATCGAATCGATCGCGGCAGCCGGTGATGAGCTTCGTGCCGCAAGTGCAGTTGCGGCAGCGGCAGCAGCTTCCGGAAACCGCACAACAGGAAAAGCAGTTCAGGCGGCAACGGGCAGAGCCGTCCGTGTCTCCCTCACAGCTTCGGATCTTTCGGATGCTCTGGAGGTTGCGCGTGATGGGGAAGCGGAGCAGAAAAACGGAGAAGAAATCCGGCAAAAGCTCGGATACTCAGAACTTGTCGAACTCGAAAATCCTGAGTGGAACGAAAAACACAGACAGAGACGTGTAATCCGCCGCCCAGTGGAGGAACTTAAGCTTGGGACAGAGGAAGGTCTTGAGAACCAGGAGCCTGTGGAGATCGAAGCCCCGGTCATGGGCCGCAGGCCACTGTCAAGGCGGAATCCGCAGGATGAGGAATCGTGACGATAAAAAAGAAAGATGGTAAAAGCATGAACAGAATCAGACATTGTACACGGAGCTTATCATTCAGAATCATCAGCAGGAATGTTATGATCCTGCTGATATTCAGTGTAATCGTAAGCGCAATCGGTTATGCGCTGTTTACTGACTCCCTGACGAGAAGCTACAACGATTTCGCGTTCCAGACGGCGGAAACAGCGGCGTCTGTCGTAAATGGCGACAAGATCGGGGAATTCCTTGAATCCGGCGGCAACGACAATGAATATCAGACGGAATTAAAACAGCTGCAGTCGCTCTGTGAGACGCAGGGAGTCACACTGATCTATGTGATTGCTGTGGATCAGACCGATTACAACAGCTTCCGGTCGGTAATCAATGTCCCGTCTGCCGACAGCGGATATACACCGTGGGAGGTAGGTTTCCAACGGAACACGACGAATGAGGAATACCGGTCGATCTACAGGGATATCTACGAGAATGGGCTGGAGCGTGGAACGATCTACCGGCTGAAGGAGCTTGGCGGCAAGGATCCCCATATCACCTCCCTGGTTCCGGTTCATGCGTCCGACGGTTCTGTTTCGGCAATCCTCTGTGTCCAGAGACCGATGAAGGAGCTGACGATCGGACGATACCGTTATTTGCGGGAGGTCGCGTCGGTTGTCATCATCCTTTCTGTTTTTGTATCGATTGGTACGGCAGTTTACCTGAAACGTCAGTTTGTAAGACCGGTACGCCAACTTGCCCTTGAGGCGGAGCGTTTTGCGAACGAGAACAGCCGGAATCATGAGATCAGGCTTTCAGAGCTGAGTACGATCTCAGAGCTTTACGCGCTCGGAACATCCATTGAGAAGATGGAGGAGGACACTCTGAAAAATATGGAAAACATCCGTCAGATGACTGCGGAGCGGGAAAAGGGAAAGGCGGAGCTTATGCTGGCTGCAAAAATCCAGGAGGACGCGATCCCGAGCAATTTCCCGGAGGACAGCCGGTTTGAACTTTACGGATCCATGACGCCCGCGAAGGCAGTCGGTGGCGATTTCTACGACTTTTTCATGATAGACGGGGATCATCTTGGAATCGTGATCGCGGACGTCTCAGACAAAGGTGTTCCGGCCGCCCTGTTTATGATGATATCAAAGATCGTGATCCATAATTTCGCGGTTATGGGAGCATCGCCGAAGGCAGTTCTCGAGGAGGCAAACAATATGATCGTCCAGCATAATCAGACCAGTATGTTTGTGACGGTGTGGTTCGGAATCCTGACGCTCTCGACCGGAGAAATCGCAGCTGTCAACGCGGGACATGAATATCCGATGGTAAAAAGACCGGACGGCGGATTTGAACTTTTTAAGGATCCGCACGGACTTCCGGTAGGTGTCATGGAGGATGTTTCCTACAGAGAATATACATTCAGACTTGACCGTGGAGGAATCCTGTTCCTTTATACAGACGGACTGGCAGAGGCATCGGATGCGGATCAGAAATTCTTCGGTACGGATCGGATTCTGGATGAATTAAATAATGATCCGGACGCGGATCCGAAGACAATTCTTCAGAACATGAAGACAAGTGTAGACCGATTTGCCGGGACAGCTCCGCAGTTTGACGATCTGACCATGCTTGCGGTAAAACTTTTATGATGATTTTTTATCTACGTTTCTTAATTTGTCCCACAGTTGTCCTGAAAATTGTGATACAATCAATCCAACAAAGAAGAGGGAAGCTGATCTCAGAAAAAACGACGGATATAGAAGAACAGAGACAGTAGAAAGGGGAATATTATGCCGGAGAATGCAATTTGCATGATTTTGAACAAATATGTGAATACACTTGAGAGTGAAGAAAGAAATAAGTTTGTTGCAGAGTTAAATCAGTATGCGGAAGATGATAATGTACCAAGTTTTGTAC
>CAVIYT010000036.1:0-10269 GCA_963646925.1 Paludibacteraceae bacterium | reverse complement strand
GGTCCATATATTCCGCGATCGATCTCTGCAATTTCTTATGGTCATTCGCGTATAAACTTTCCGCTATCTTATTTGCGGTCGTTCTGGCGATGGCTCCAATCTGGAGTAAATGGGACAGTACTTCACTCTTATATACTGCCGCAATTTCCCGGTTCGGAATCGTCACTTCACAGAGATATGTGCCGTCCGCCTGCAATTCTTTCTTCGGCGCTTTCAGATAGCCAGCCACTAGCAGCAGGCTGTAAATATTCGCCAAATCATCCGCAAGTGCCCGGTAGACGACATTCTGGTCGATTTTTGCAATGACTCGCTCCCCCTGCAGGAGTGAATACAGCCGCTCTGTTACATCCTCCGCTGCGCCTCGCAACACATCCTCAAGAATTTCATTCTTTCCGGTATTGACCCAATAGGCCTGTGGAATACATCCTCTGGAAATATAATTGATCACAGACCATGGATTGTATATCTCTTCTTTGCCAAATAAATATCCGTCGTACCAGTCTTTCAGTTCTTTTTTCTTTTCCGCTACGCCATAATACTTCAACATCTCGTTTACCTCATCATCGGTAAACCCAAAGAACGTATCATAAGCCTCATCCATAACGGTATTCACCGTTAAGTTATTTAACCCACTGAAAACACTCTCCTGCGCGATCCGCAGAATTCCCGTAAGAAACCCGTATGAGAGATTCCTGTTGTCCTTAAAAGCGCCGGAGAAAAAGATTCTCATAAACCCAATAATTTCTTCATAAAAATCCTTGGAATATCCCTCCTGGATCGGCGTATCGTACTCATCAATGATGATGATCGGAGCTTTGCCATAATAGGCTGTCAGCATTTTCGACAGTCTCTCAAGTGCCGCAGTAAGTTCGACCTCATTCGCTGTGCTGTCGAGAATCTTTGAAAAATAGTCTTTCTCATACTTAGAAAGCTTATCGCTGCCCATAAGCTCCTGATGTCTCCCATACTCTTCCTGGAGAAGTCCGCGGATCTTATCGATTGTCGCTTCCCATGTATCAAATTTAATGTCTTTGAACGTAAGAAAAATAACCGGATACTTTCCCTGATGAGAGCGGTATTCTTCCCCACATTTCCAGATCGCCTTGTCTTTAAAATATTTAGATGTATCCTCGTCTGATATCTCAAAGAACACCCTGAGCATATCCATGTTCAACGTTTTTCCAAATCTCCTCGGTCTCGTAAACAAAGATACCAGCGGCTTCTGATCTAAAAATTCTTTGATCAGCATAGTCTTATCGACATAATAGTACTCTGACTGTGCCCGCACATAATCGGAAATTCCGATCGGCAGCGGCTTTATTTCCGGTCCTGAAGCTTCCTTAACATATTTTCCGGATGAAATTCTTCCGTCAGCAGGTCTTTTTGCATCATCAGGGATCTGCCATATTCTCCCTGCTTTAACCGCGCCGTTGATTTTACCTTTTTTGCATAATTCATTGATTGCTCGTTCCGATATTCCCCATTCCAATGATAATTGCTTACAAGTTTTCATTCTGATTCTCTCCATCTATCCTGTTATAAACAAAGCGCCTCTTCAATGCCTTCATAATTCCTGATTGTACTGTCTCTCTAACGAATATTATACTATTCTTTCCGCAATATATCAATTCCAATCGATTTATTGCGGAAGAATCCCCCGATACCAGTTTTTAGCATCGGGGGATTCTTCCTACTCTTCCACCATATCAAACAAGCTCATCTGCTCCATCTTAAATTCCGAAAGTACCATCCTTTTCGTCTCCTCGCCTTTCATATGGGTCACATCCACTCTCTGGACTCCGTTCCGGATGCTGGATTCGACGAGCTTTAATACATAGATATTGTCAAACCGATTGTAGATAGAATCGCCGCCTAAGCCGGAAAGACAGATCAGCTGCGTGTTTGTCTTTTTTGCCATCTCGATTAACGGTTTTAAGAGATGTTCCGCGTTCGTCTGGGCAAATGGGTTGTCCATGATCAGGACTTTTCCTTCCTCGCCGGAGGTGAAGAGGTCTGCCTCATCGCGCCGCATGTAGCTTAAAAGACAGGTCAGGATCACGAAGGCGGACAGGAAACCTTCGCCGCCGGAGTTGGCGGATACCTCGGACCAGGAGATCGGGACTTCGCGCTCCGCCTCGATCTTGTACAGCCGGATCTTCACGTTCTGGATTCCCGCCACGTCATCGTACAGTTTTCTTGTGGTGATCACCCTGCCAAGAAACTCTGTCAGGTTTCCATTCTTTTCGATCGTCTCGATCCCCAGCTTCACTACATTTTCAAAATAGTCATGCAGCTTCAGCCGGAAATGCTCTTTCTCCGTCTCCCAGTCCGGCACCTGGATCCGCAGCATCTTAAGACTTCTTCCCCGCACGGAGATCGTAGAATTCTTATCGATCATGCCGATATTCGCGTTGATCTGCTCGACATATTCTAAGAACATCATCTCCAGGTTTTTCTGCTCATCATCGATATGGGCGAGATCGATCTTCAGCTTTTCCAGCTGGTTTTCATATGCCTGACGGTTCATTTCAAACTGCCTGGACAGATTCCGCGGACTGGCAGTCTGGGAGAGCAGACTGTCGAAAGTCTTCTTGAAATAATCATCCACATATGTTTTTCCAGACATGATCCCGCGAATCAGCTCGGACACGTCACCCCTGCAACGATCCAGTGCCTTGGAGATCTCAGTGATCTTCCTGCGTATCTCCTTCTGGTACGCTTTAATGGCATCCATTTCCTCATTCCGCACATCCGGGATCCGCTCCTGAATAGCCGAGAGAATTTTATTCTCTCCACCTTCCGCAGGACCATTGATTCCATCCGCCGCGATCGAATCGTCCGCACTGAGCAGAGTATCCGCAGGAACCGGCTCATCCATATATTCCTCTACGCCCGCCGCCTGCATAGACAGCTGCGTATTCCGTTCCTGCAAACGGGCCATGTTCTGTTTCTGTACTTTAAAATCATACTCCTTGAGATTCAGACGTTTTTCAAAATCCGTATCCGTGATCATCTTTCTCTCTGCAGGCTGCTCATATCCGGTTTCCTTTTTCAGATCTCTCATATAATGTGTGATCGTTGTTGTCAGCACACCTTCTTTTCTTCCCAGTGCAGTATTTTCTTCATTCGCTTTGTTGAGCTCCCTCTCCGTCTGCTTTTTCTGCCGTTTCCATCCATCATACTGCTCTTCCGAGCACACCATGCTCTGGTATTCTTTATCCGGAATCTGGCTGTCCTCATTTTTCTTTTTGAGTTCCGTCCTCTTCCCGCTGATCCTTCCGATCCAGTCTGCCTGTGCTCTGCGAAGTTCCTCCACACTGTCCGATATTATTTTTGTCAGTGCGTAGTATCTCGCCTCCAGCTCTTCCGAAGTCATCTGCTCCACACCGGACAGATCCCTGTTCCCCGCTGCTTCCGCGATCTTTTCAAATCCTGCCTTTTTCTTCTCCTCACGTTCGATCTTCTCCGCAAATTTCTTCACCAGCGCACGGAGTCCCGTCTCCTGATCCCGGAGTTCACCAAGCCTTACGGACAACTCTGTCTGTTTCTCCGTAAGCTCATCATTCTCCTTTTTCAGTTGTTCCAGACTCGTCCGATCCGTCTCATACTGGTCATATTTTTTCCGGAGAATCTCGAACTGTGCTTCCATTCTCTTCAGGTCTTCGATCTGTTCTTTTACCGCTTCTGCAAGCTTTTCGGTCTCTCTCTTCTCCTCTTCCAGCCTGTTCTGCTCGCGGCGGATCTCCTCCAGGCGTTCTTTCAGGGCTGTTCTCTCGTCTTTCAGACTGCTGATCTCTTTTTCCGTCTGCTGATAGAGAGCCAAACTGAACGTCTGATTTCCAATCACACTCCGGTAGTTTCTGTAGGTTTCCAGATCCGCTTCCTTGTCCGCCACTGCCTTTTTCAGGTCTTCGATCTCCCGGCGGATCTTCTCCAGAATCTTTTCCAGTTCCTCCCTGTCAAGAAGATGTGTGTTGAACATCACATAGAAGTGAACATTTCCATAGACCGCAAACCTGGAATCCGCATGTTCCTGCTCCTGTTCCAGCTCTTCCTTCACGATGATTGGAATCGGGAAGCTTGTATACAGTTCCTCCTCGTTCTTTCTGAACCGCTCAAAGACTGCCCGCTCCATCAGGATCGAATAGGGAATAAACGGATTCTTCTTTACAAGCCCGGCATTTTCCGCAACCGTCCTGCCGTTTTTCGAGAGCCACTCCATTCCGTATACAAGGTCGATCCCGTTCTGCTCCATGTAAGTCCTGATGTTTTCCGGAAGTTCTGTGGTCTTGCCCTCTTTTAACTGTCTGAAGTGTTTTTCCTGATCTCCTTTTTCCTGGATCATTCTGCTTCTCGCGATATCCAGTTCCCTGATCTTTCCGTCCAGCTGATCCAGAATCAGATCTCTTCTGTCAACATGTTTCTCATCCACATTGACATATTTCATGATTTTCAGGCGCTCATTTTTCTGTTTCTCCAGATCCGCAAGTTTCCCAGATACATGATCCAGCTTATGGGCAATATCATTTAACGTCACATTTCCGTCTGAACCTTCCTGCGAAAGCTTTTTCTGGGACTGCTCCTGTTCCATAAGTTTCCGGGCGTATCTGGCTGCCTTATTTTTCTTTTCCTGCAGTCCTGCATCGATCTCCTTCCGGAAAATATCCAGCGCTCCATCCTCATAAAGCCCAAGGATATTTCTCCTGAGATCAGCGCCGAACTCCCGGTTAAACGTATCTTCCACCTCATCATAGTTTCTGACTCTGGTCTCCAGTGAACCGATATTCCCGCTTAATTTCCGGACCTCCCGCTCATTCTCGTCCCTCTCCCGTTCCGCATTTTCCCGGGCGCTTTCCGTTTTCGCAAGTTTTTCCACTTCCGACTGTCTCTGATCGTTCAGCTTTTCGACCGCTTCCGAGTACAGCTCATATAACCGGCATCCAATCTTCTCAATCTCGTCCTTCGATTCCTCCGTCTGCTGTAAAAGTACCTGGAGTTTCGCGTCCACCTCCGCCTTCTGACGCTCAAAATCCTTTAATTCCAGATAGATCTTATGAAGATCATAGGTGTCGATCTTCCGCACCAGATGATTCTTCAAGGAAGTCAGTCTTGTGATCTCGATCTCCTGCTGCGCTCTCTGTGAAAGGATCTCCGTCTTCTGATCCTCGCTGAGATAGATCTGGTAGGAGAGCTGTTCATAGACGATCTGTTTCTGCTCTCTCTCGATCTGCCCTAACTTCTCCTGACCAGCAGAGATCTCCGCCTGCAGCCGGTCCAGTTCTTCCCGGAGCGATTTCGCGTAGAAGATCATCTCCGTCCTCATGTTCACGGCCTCCCGGTCTTTCTGCACATAATCATCGATCTCCGCTTTCAGCGGCTTTGTGTCCTCGAAATACTGCTCAATGATCCCTTTGCGCTGGATCTTCGACTGATTGCTCCGGTACTGCCCGATAAACTGGAATGCCAGCTTCCGGAACTCATCGATCTTATTCTTTTCCTGGTTCAATTTATCCTCTATGGGGCGAAGAAACCAGTTTTCCACCAGGTCCTTCTCATCCTTGGCATTCTGGAACAGCTCCGAAAGTCCGGATTCTTTCTGGTTCACCTTCCTGATAATACTTTCCCATTCCTTATTGTTGATCTGGTACTGGCGAAGCGTGGAGAAATACTGGCGTCTCCCATACTGACTCGTCATATCATACAGGCGGAAATCGCCCGGCTCATTCTTACTGATCTCTTCCAGAAGATTTTTGCACTCGCCGAAGCCCTTCAGGATCTTTTTGTTTTGGTCCTGCCGGATGATCGGAAGATTGTCAAGATCATATTTGCAGCCCTTCGAATAGCTTCCGGTAAATGTATACATTTCCAGTTCTTCCGTGTCATTGTCTTCCTTCTGGTTTTTCCGCACCATCATGCCCGCCAGAAAGCGGTCGATTCCATTGTCAAGGATCCATTCCGTCATGAGGAACATCGGCCGGTTCGTCGTAAAGTAGCTCTTAAACGGACGATCCCCGAAATCTCGGTATGTCCGGTTCACAAAAAGGCTCACGATCATCTGCACCAGCACGCTTTTTCCGCCGCCGTTCCGCAGGGAGATCAGTGTATTCTGCCCACCGAGATCAAAGGTTTCGTCGTCGATCTTTATGGTATTATTGTTGTAGTTCAGGTTTAAAATACGGATCCGCGATATCTTACTCATGTGTCTCCCCCAGTGTCTCCATGATCCTTGCGTAATTTTCCTTGTTCAAGATCTTATATTCCATAATGTTGTCGAGTTTTGCCGTTGTCTTGATCATCTCATCCTCCGGGATAAAGATGATCAGCCCCTGCCGGTCCAGGAAATTGCAGATAATGCTCACATATCCCTCTTTCGTATACTTCGACCGGCTGCCGGCTTCCACGCTCTTTAGTGACTCGTAAGCTTCACTCATGCTCTTATAATCCAGGACGCTCTCATACATCTCGGTGTAAAGATTCGTTCCATCCTGCTCCCTCTCCTGTTCAAGCGCAAGTCCCGCCTTCAATCGCTCCGACACGATATTCTGCAGCTCCCCGAGTTTCAGGAATTCCCTGGACTTACTGGTACTTCCCTGCCCGTCATAGAATTCTGCCAAAAGCGTCAGAATCACAAACTGAGCCAGATAGTAATCCCTGTCCGTGGCATTCGGTTTACATAATTCTCTTTTCAGATCCGCCTTCGTAAATCCAAGATATTTATTGTCGATATCCGGCATCAGGTAGATCGTGGTTCCATATCTCTCGATCTTACAGTCCGCGATCTCCGCCTGGTTTTTTACCAGATTCATGACCTCCTCGTGCTCCACATACGCACGGTACAGATCATTAACTCCCGCGTCCAGATCGCTCAGCGCCCCGTGGCACAAAAGGTAGTAAAATATTTTCTGGCTGTATGTGATCATCTCTGCTTCGTATGCCATCTCTTATCTCTCCTCATACCGGAATCCCACGTTGGAACACTTGAAATTTCTTCTGTTCCCGGCTTCATCCATCACGTTTTTAAAATGTACATGTTCACTGTCTTCCATGGGGAATATATAGATCTTCCCGATCTTCCGGAATCTCCGGTCTTCCATGAGACCAAGCAGCATCTCGTTCAGGACGAATCCATCCGATGCCTCCATGAGATAGTCGGTCTGCTCCTTTTTGAGTGTCCCGATATCGATCGTTCCGGCGGTCAGGAACTCGATAATGACTTCTCTGAAGATCTCCGCAGTCGGAAGCAGCTGTTCCCGTTCTTCCTCTCTGCATTCTGTGTTTAATGTCTCCAGTGTCATCTCTTTATGGGCTGTCAGCTGTTCCAGGATCACATTTACGCAGCCCTCATATTGTTTCATCCGTTCCTGCCTGCGTTTTTCTTTCTCTCTGTTGTATTCTTCCTCATCGAAATCAAGCTCCACGGATTCATCTTCCGCGTCGGCTTTCTTTAACTTTTTCTGGTATTCCATCATTTTTTCCGGGTTAAAAATTTTATTTACCCGGCCGGTAAACAGAGGCGCAAATATTTTATCTGCGTTTCTTAAAAGCGACGCGTCCTTCAAAATCTTATCATAGACATCACTCCGGAACGGAAATCTCTGCACTAGTGTCATGTTTGAGTAATTTTCCAGCTCTTCATCGTACAGTTTCTTCAGATCAAAGTGCTGTCCAAGGATCCGCTGATGCTCATCCAATGTCTGCGTCAGATATCTTCCGATCGTCCGGAGATTTCCAAGATTTCCTTTTTCTTTCTCTGTGAACTCTTCCGCATTCATCTGCTTTTCTTCGAATTCTTCAATTTTTTCTTCGATAAAATTGCGATGGAGCTGGAACTTTTTTCTGGTCTCCGCCACGGTGCTGATATTGTCCTCCACCAGCTTTCCATATTCTTCCACAGAATATGTTAAGGCGTTTCTCCTGACTGCTAAAATTGCCTTCTCGATCTTCTGGCTCTGTTTGCGCAGCTGACCGAAAATATTTTTGATGTCATCTACAGCCCGGTTGTAATCCGCTTTTTCCATATGAAGCTTGAAGAGCATCTCATGGACGGAAAGTTTTAAGTTGTTTTCCATCTCCATCGTGGCGAGCATCATGTTATAGCCCTCGTCCGTCAGATAATAGGAGGTTCTCCTGACACCATTCTCCAGGTACACGACCTTATTATCGATATAGCGGATATTGATGTCCTTGTATGTTCTATTTTCATAATCAAAGGCCTTAAAATACATGGAAGAACCGCTGTTTCCGAGGATATCTTCCACCATGAACCTGGCAAATTCCAGGCCTCTCTCAAAATTTAACTTCCGCCCGTAATATTCGTAACTGATATCTTCCACAAACGCCGCGATATCGTCCATCGTGCAGTTCTCTTCCCGCAGGGAATATTCCATAATGAAAAGGAGCAGCGTGAACAACATATTCATCTGCTCGTCCCGCGTCTCGATCCCATATTCTTTCCACTGCTGCTTGCCGAAACTGTTGCCGCAGAGTACGGAATAACGGCCAACGCATTTCATACGCTGCTCAAAATTTTTCAAAAAGTCTTTTTTGATCATCTCTTATCACCAATCATGTTTATTTCCCATAACTGCTGTCCCATGTCCATATGAAACCATATGCAGTCGGACCTGTGTCAGTTTGAACGACAGTCATTTATCCTGATATCCGCTATACTATCTGACTTCCTTTTTTGTTACCAGTCATGCTCATTCAGGATCTCCTGCGGGATATATTTCCCTGCGCTCAGTATTTCATATATCTGATGTTTTCTCGCCTTATCAAACACACCCAGAAATACCGTTCCGATGTTCGTGTTCTGCTTTTCCTTCATATCAGGGAGTCTGGAAAATCTGATTTTAAAAGCCTTATTAAGCATCGCTTCATAAGCTTCCTTAAAAATGCGGATTTCCCGGTCCGGATACAGTTCAAGAAGGTGCTCATAGATCAGGATTCCCTCGTAATCGAGATCCCCGAAATAAAACAGCTCATTATTTTCCAGGAAATACCGTTCCGCGCCATTCACATAGTCCACAAAGGTCTTCCAGATTCCTTTTCCCGCCCCATAAATCACGGTGTCAAATTCTTTTCCCAGGATCTTATTGCATCCCGCATTCATGTACCGTCGGATATCAAAAAAGGTATCTTTATTCTCTATAATCAGAATATTCTGCGGCGCTTTTTTCGAGTGGGCATAGTACGAAAGCGGTTCCGACGTCCTGTAAAACGCCAGTATTTCCGGGTTGATCGCAATCTTTTTACAGAATTCCAGACCACCTTCCTTCTGGAAAAATTTTTCCCGGTGAAAGATCTCAAAACTGCGCTCATTCATGGTCTCTTCGGTATTCAACAACTCCGAATGGTCTTTCAGATAGTCGCTCAAAAGTTGCAGATTCTCCCGGTCCGTCTCGTAGTGTTCTGGATGTTCCCTGTAATAGGAGGTGCTGATCAACGGATGATACTTATACTTCAGCTCCTCATAAACTTCCGTATAGTCCGGTTCTTCCTCAATTCTCCAAAAACTGAGCGGAAGCGCCGGTTTCCTGCCGTTGCTTTTCGCGTTTTTCATCGGCACGAGTTCTTCACGTTCGATCAGCTGCGTGACATATGCATGGAGCTGCAGATATTCAAGTTCCGGATGCTCATTTATAATATCCTGCAGATACACTTTGCGTTTTTTCATCTGCCTGCTCTGCTCCTTTTCATTTATTTCATCCATTATAATACTTTTTCAGTAAAACTTCCATGTAATCGTAGTAAAATAAATGCTACCTAAAATGAAAACTTAAATTCCATTTACTTTTGCACTGGAATTTACTTTTTCAAGTCAGCAAAATAAATGCTATATAAGAATCATTTCCGCACCCACCATATATTAATTATGTATTTCTTTGTATTCTTTTCCCGCACGCTCTCTCCTATAAATATTGACTTCTCTATATTCCTGTTTTCCTTTTTCATCCAGTCCGATCCGGTCTAAATCATCCGTCATTCCAAGGACTTGAAGTACCGCCGCATAAGCCCCAAATGACACCGTCGGTATTCCTTTTTCTATGGCATAAAGTGTTCCCTCGCTGATACCGGCTTGCCTGGCTAATAATTCTGCTTTGATGTTTCTACGCAGACGGGCATTTTTTATTCGAAGCCCAAGATTTTTTACTTTCTGTTTCATTAATTCCGTGAGCACAACTGTTTTTCCGGACACTTGCATCCACCTCTTCAATTTTTTTATTAACCTTCAATACATTGCAGGTTAAACATTTTTCTTCTTGACTA
>CAVIYT010000035.1:0-3684 GCA_963646925.1 Paludibacteraceae bacterium | reverse complement strand
TCCTTATATATGCCCGCAATCAGACCAAGAACATCCGAGTCCCATTTCTGTTCCTTGATTGTGGAGTAACTGAAGTTTCTCATTCCCTCACCTCTATTCTTTTCCCTTAAATAATAGTGTAAAATAAGGGAATAGTCAACAAATCAAGCGATAATCCCCTTATTATTATGCCAAAATTAAGGGATTTATACTCAGCGGTTCGAAATATTTCTCCTGTCTCTGGCTGTAAACTGCCTATTTTTTGTCTATAGCAGATCAAACTTTACAGGCTCATCTGCCATACGCAAAAAGAGGCGCGGCTTTTCATTCAGCCGCGCCTCTTTTTCCCCAGGTCTCCCTGTCTTATTTTGTGTTTACTGCCTTTAAGGCTTTCAATTCATCGAAGACCACATCGTTTAAGACTTTGATGTAGGTTCCCTTCATACCGGAAGAGCGGGACTCGATGACTCCGGCACTCTCGAATTTGCGGAGCGCGTTTACGATCACGGAGCGGGTGATTCCAACTCTGTCGGCGATCTTGCTGGCTACGAGGATTCCCTCGTTTCCGTCAAGCTCTTCGAAGATATGGGTGATCGCTTCCAGCTCGGAGAAGGATAAGGTGCTGATCGCGGATTTCACGATCTGGACTTTTCTTGTCTCCTCGGCGTTCTCCTCGTTTACGGAACGCATCATCTCAAGACCAACGACGGTCGTACCATACTCGCAGAGGATAATATCATCGATATCATACTGCTCGTCGGATTTATACATAAATAACGTTCCAAGGCGCTCGCCTGCGATATCGATCGGGGCGATAATCGCCTGATATTTCTTTACGTTCTCTTCGGCAAAACCGAGAGTCGCAAGGTTTACGTTTTCCTTGGTGGAAAGGACACTTAAGAGGCGTTCGTTAAACATTTTATCGACATAGCCGCCTACCTTGTCCTCAATCAACTCATGGATCTCATCAACACCTGGACAGATGCTGACACCCAGGACTTTTCCTTTCTTGCTGATCACGAGAATGTTCGACAGCAAAATTTCGCTTAAAACTTTACAGATGTCGTTGAATACGACCTTGTGCGAATTGTTGTTGTGGAGCAGTTTGTTTATTTTTCTGGTCTTATCCAATAATTCAACACTCATTTCCGAAAACCTCCTTTTCTTTCAGTTATCGTTTGACTAATATTTGATCGATTAAATTGTAACACGATATTTCCAGAATTTCAAGACTTTTTCGGATAATTAAGATAAATCGAAATAAATTATCAAGTTCTTATCACATTTAGGATGTTTGAACTGTTGGAATTATATCTTTTGTTGTGACAGTTGCTCTGTTCGATGCGATTATCACTGAATTTCCAGAATCATTGTCCATCTGAGGCATATCATTCCTGAAGATTCTGCGAAAAATCATGCACACTTTGCCAAAGAGTTCACAAAACAGATGCTTTGCGAGCTTTAAAACTGACGGCAAATATCCGGCAGAGCCTCTTACAGGCACCCTGCCGGATCCTAAATTCGCTCGCTGTATTAATCTTCTTTTTCTTCTTTATTTTCCTTCATCGGCATCACAAATCCGCACTGCTCATTGGCGCAGACGAGTTTGTTTCCCTTTTCCACCATGTAGCTTCCGCACTCCGGGCACTTCTCTGTGGATGGTTTCTGCCAGGACATGAAATCGCAGTCCGGGTTGGCCTCACAGCCATAATACTTTCTGCCTTTCTTCGTCTTCTTGATGATAACTTCCTTGCCGCACTTCGGACACGGGATTCCGGTCTTCTCCAGATACGGCTTCGTGTTGCGGCACTCCGGGAATCCAGGACATGCGAGGAATTTTCCGTGAGGACCATACTTGATGACCATCCGTCTTCCGCAGACCTCGCAGATCTCATCGGACTCCTCATCAGCGATATGGACCGTCTCTAAGGTTCTCTGGGCCTCTTCCACGGCTTCCATGAGATCCGGGTAGAAGTTTCTGACGATGGTCTTCCACGGGGTCAGGCCCTCACCGACGCTGTCCAACAAGTACTCCAGGTTTGCCGTGAAGGCGATATCTACGATACTCGGGAAGCACTGCTTCATGATCCGGTTCACGACCTCACCGATCTCGGTCACATAGATGTTCTTGTTCTCCTTCACCACGTAGCGGCGGGCTAAGATCGTCGTGATCGTCGGCGCGTAGGTACTCGGACGGCCGATTCCCTGTTCCTCCATGGCTTTTACGAGAGATGCCTCTGTGTAATGGGCCGGCGGCTGTGTGAAGTGCTGGGCACTCACGAGATCCTCAAGCTCCAGCTCCTCGCCTTTTTCCAGTTTCGAAAGGATCTGGTTCTTCTCTTCCTTCTCATCTGCTTCGATATAGACGGACATGAAACCGTCGAATTTCAGTCTGGATGCCGTCATCGTGAACTCGTTTCCGCCTGCACCGATCTTTACAGATGTGGTCTCGTAGACAGCGGCGGACATGCGGCTTGCTGTGAAGCGCTTCCAGATCAGCTGGTAGAGTCTGAACTGGTCTCTCGCCAGGGATTCTTTCACCTTTACCGGTGTCAGGGAAAGGTTTGTCGGACGGATCGCCTCGTGGGCATCCTGGATCTTTCCGCTGTTCTTCTTTGTACTCTCACCCTGGGACAGGTAATTCTCGCCGTAGTTCTCAGCAATGAACTCACTTGCCATCTTCTCCGCTTCCTCAGCCACACGGGTGGAATCGGTACGCAGGTAAGTGATAAGGCCAACGGTGCCGTGACCCTTTATATCAACGCCCTCGTAGAGCTGCTGGGCGAGACGCATGGTCTTCTGGGTCGAGAAGTTCAACGCCTTGGACGCCTCCTGCTGCAGGGTACTCGTTGTAAACGGAAGCGGCGGTTTCTTCGTGCGCTCTCCGTTTTTGATATCATTTACAATAAATTTCTGTCCCTTTAAGGACTCTAACAGGGCGTCAAGCTCCGCCTTACTCTTGATCTCCGTCTTTCCGTCCTTATCGTTATGGAAATGGGCGGCAGCCGGTTTCTTGGAACCCGGAGCTTTCAACATTGCGTCAAGGCTCCAGTACTCCTCCGGGATAAACGCGGAGATCTCCTCTTCCCTGTCGCAGATCATTCGGAGAGCCGCGGACTGGACACGGCCTGCACTAAGACCTCTCTTTACCTTCTCCCAGAGGATCGGGCTGATCTTATAACCTACGATACGGTCTAAGATACGTCTCGTCTGCTGGGCATCCACCAGGTTCATATCGATATCGCGGGGCGCCTTTAAGGACGCCTTTACCGCGTTTTTCGTGATCTCATTGAAACTGATCCTGTATACTTTTTTATCTTTTACCTCATCCAACTTCAGCGCTTTCATCAAATGCCAGGAAATCGCTTCTCCCTCACGGTCAGGGTCAGTTGCGAGATAAATTTTATCTGCTTTTTTTACTTCTTTCCGGAGTTTCGCAAGGATATCGCCCTTGCCCCGGATCGTAATATATTTCGGTTCGTAGTCATTTTCCACATCAATTCCGAGCTGGCTCTTCGGAAGATCTCTCACGTGTCCGTTGGACGCGTCCACCTCATATGTGCTTCCCAGGAATTTTTTAATTGTTTTAACCTTTGCAGGAGACTCCACAATCACAAGACTGTTCGCCATATTTTTCACATCCTTCTGCAATCATTCCGCTTTTTTATAATATTGATTCCCGGTTCCAAAAATAAGTCCTGCAAG
>CAVIYT010000034.1:0-3163 GCA_963646925.1 Paludibacteraceae bacterium | reverse complement strand
GTATGGGATTCTGGCGGAATCAAAGGAAACGGAAGACAGTGAACTTCCAGCTTTCTGTACGGATGCGGCGGCCGCTCTCTGGATCCGGGGGAGAGCCGGGCAGTATGCGGATCATGTTGCGGTAAAAAAAGCCGATATTTATGGGGAAAATGGAGAAATCGAGTTTGAGGTGGAATATCAGGAGGAGATCCCATTTTTCGAGGCTGTTTTGGGAAAGCAGACAAAAAGCGCGGCAGTGAAGCGGCGGTCATGGATCGGCATTCCAGGGAAATTAAAGGGAGACGGATCTTATCGGGATCATATTTCGGATGAGCAGACAGAGATCGTCTATGTGGGTGCCGGAATGGGGAGATATCATCTGTTCCGGGACTGCCATTATATTTCAAATGAGTATCTGACCGTCACAAAATCAGAGGCGGAAAGCGGCAGGATCCCGGGAGAAAAGCGGACACCCTGCGCTATCTGCGGAAAAAAAGGAGACGGATCGGAGACTGTCTATATCACAGCGTCTGGCGAGCACTATCACTATGATAAAAATTGCAGGTCCATGATGTCCTACGTGCGGGAGATACCGAAGGCGGAGGCAGAACATCTGGGACTTTGTTCATACTGCGCGAGAAAGAGGGGGGAGATAGAATGAACCTGTTTTTTGTGTTCCTGGGGATCGCGGCCTGGCAGGATCTCAGAACGAGAAGTATCGGTCTGGAGGTGCTGGCGGGCGGAGCGGCGGCGGGAATCATAACCTGCGTATGGGAGGAACGCTTCCTGGGAGAGATCATTCTGGCGATAATTCCAGGAATCGGTCTTTTACTGCTCAGTGTTCTGACAGAAGGACTTCTGGGCGTGGGGGATGGATGGTTTTTTATTGTGTCCGGACTTTTCCTCGGGTGGCAGGAATGCGTGATTCTGCTGGTCTCCGGGCAGGTTTTTTGTGGGATATTCGGGCTTGCGATGATGGTCAGTGCCCAGATCGGAGCGGTTGGGGGAAGTATCCGAAAACTGCGTCTGCCGTTTTTGCCGTTTCTTTTACCGGCTGCTCTGTGGATGGTATTTATGAGGATCGTATGAGAAAAATATTTTATATAAAAAGGCGCTGCAGCGCCAGCATAACGGTGGAGGCATCCATAGTTCTCTCTGTGGTCTTGCTGTCCCTGGCAGCATTTATCCGATATGCCTACACGGTCCACGATACGGTGACCGGCAGCATGATCCTGGAGGAAACGTTGGAGAGAGCGCGGAACAATGTGGATGAAAAGAAAAAGATCGATTCATTTGAGCAGGAAGGAAGTCAGATGGGGAATCCGAGGCTTTATTTGGGAGTGTATGAGATTCATCTGAATCTGGGAGCGTTGACGGCGGAAGGTGACGCTTCAGCCGGGGACTGGAGTCTTCACATGGAACGGGCAGATGTTCACCCGGAGACGTTCCTGCGGCAGCAGGATGCTTTGAGAAAAATAAAAGACAGGATCGATGACTGATGAAAACAGAATTTAAACGAGAAATGAACCGGAATTATATGGTACTCCACCCGGAAAAAGAGATTGGGGGATCCTATGCGCTGCGGATGTTGTCGGAAAACAGGATCGCCGGACTTCTGCCGTTTCAGGAGAAGCGGATCGATGGGGAGACATTCCTGTATTTTAATATTACATCGAGACAGTCATTAGCCAGGATGATGGAATACCGCTCGTTCAAGGCAAAGGAGATCCGGCAGATCACCAGTGATCTGATCGTCACGATGACATTCCTGGAGAAGTTTTTGATGGATGGGGATCAGCTCTGCCTGGAGCCGGATATGATCTATGTGGATCCCGATGATCTGAATGCGAATTTTTGTCTTCTGCCGGGGAATGACAGCCTGTTTGAGGAGAACTTTCGGAAATTGGCACGGTATATTCTGGATCATGTGGACCACACGGATGGGGAGGCGGTAATTCTGGCGTTCGCCCTGTTCCGGGCAGGAGAGAAAGAAAACCTGGGGATCCGGGATCTGGAAAAATGTCTGAGGCCAGGAGAAACAGATGGGAAAGAGGATAATTTCAGAGAAAATATTGGAAAGGAAAAGCTATATGAAACAGAGAGAAAAGTGGGCAGGGAATACAGAGCGGCAGGAGAGCAATTGCGATACCAGGGAGAAACGAAGAAAGAATCAGAGGGAAAGCCCGGATCTTCTGAAAACAGGAAAACGGATCTTTCAGGTGAGACAGAAGAACTGGCAGAGGAGAAAAAGCTAAAAAGCGGGAAATATGCAGTTTTAGTACTGTTTGTGATCTTACTGGCAGCGATTCCGGCAGCAGTTTACTTTTGGGGCGGAATCGACCAGCTCCTGGAATGGAAATGGGGGATCCTTGCGGCAGAAGGTGTGCTGATGGCGGGGATGATAGTTCTTAGTATGGGTAAGAACGAGGAGAGAAAAGAGGAAACAGAAGAAGACTGGGAAGTTGAATTCCGGGAAGAGGAGGACAGGGAACGAGGAGGAATACCGGATGAAATTGAGTACAGAGGAAATATTGCCGGAATTCGGGAAACGTTTGGAAGAAATGAAAGTGCTCGGGGGAAGCATGCTGAGGTAAAAGAGAATGAAAGTATTTTGGAAGACCGGATAGAAAAAGAACGAAGAACCGTGGGTAAATGGGAAACTGAACGCAGTGTTTATATGAATTCTGATAGCTTAGAGATTAACACAAGGCAGAGAGAATCCGATGAGATGCAGACCGCACTTCTCACAGGGCGGCAGATCTATCCGGCGACGCGACGTCTTGCCCAGGAAAACGGCGGCGAGGATATCCTGGTCCGGTATTTCCCATTTATTATTGGAAAGAACCGGGAAATTTCGGATCTCTGCCTGAATCTGCCCCAGATCAGCCGGATCCATGCAAAAATTGAGGAAGATGGGGACGGATATATGATCACAGATCTCAATTCGACGAATGGGACAAGTGTGAATGGGCGTTTTCTGGAGACGAATGAGAGCGTGCATATAGAACCGGGAGCAATGCTCTCGTTTGCGGATCAGAGATACCGGTTTTTATAGGACGGATCCCGGCAAAAGAGTTGTTAAGGTGAGAGTGAAAATATAAAACAGGGGTGGTGTTTTTTTGACATTTGGTCTATGATATATCCATCAATGATGAAAGGAGGGATATTATGGCTTTTCAGATGC
>CAVIYT010000033.1:0-4108 GCA_963646925.1 Paludibacteraceae bacterium | reverse complement strand
TCAGAAACATAATAAAAGGAGGCAAACATATGGGTACAAAAGACGGCGGAAAAAGCCGAACCCGAATGATCTCAACACATTCAAGGGATTTTTCTATTATATGATCATTATTGTGGTCATGACGGTCCTGTTAAACGGACTCGTATTTCCGTCCGCCCTGAAAAGCCAGGTAAAGGAAGTCGGGTACAACGAATTCCTCACCATGGTGGACAACGGGCAGGTCACACAGGTAGAAAAAGATGACGCGAACGGCGAGATCGTGTTTATCACAAAAGACAGCAGCGGAAAACAGCAGGTCTACAAGACAGGTCTCTGGGACGACCCGGATCTGACAGACCGATTATACAGTAAGGGAATTAACTTCGATAAGGTGATCCCGCAGAAGGAATCCGCCATCATGACATTCTTCACAAACTGGATCCTTCCGTTCGTGATTATGATCGGAATCGGACAGCTCTTGAGCCGCAGCATGGCGAAGCGCATGGGCGGAAACGCTATGACATTTGGAAAGTCCAACGCGAAGATCTACGCGGAGAGCGAGACCGGCGTGACATTCGCGGATGTCGCAGGTGAGGAAGAGGCGAAAGATGCCTTAAAAGAGATCGTTGATTTCCTTCATGACCCGAAGAAATATTCCGATATCGGTGCCACACTTCCGAAGGGCGCGCTGCTCGTAGGCCCTCCAGGAACAGGTAAAACGTTGCTCGCGAAGGCCGTTGCCGGTGAGGCGCACGTTCCGTTCTTCTCGATCTCCGGTTCCGAGTTCGTCGAGATGTTCGTCGGCATGGGTGCCGCGAAGGTCCGCGACCTCTTCAAGCAGGCTAACGAGAAAGCTCCGTGTATCGTCTTCATCGATGAGATCGATACCATCGGTAAAAAGCGTGACGGAAGCGGCATGGGCGGAAACGATGAGCGTGAGCAGACATTAAACCAGCTCTTAACAGAGATGGATGGATTCGATGGCAAGAAGGGCGTTGTGATCCTAGCGGCGACAAACCGTCCGGAATCCCTGGATAAAGCCCTCTTAAGACCGGGTCGTTTCGACAGAAGAATTCCGGTAGAACTTCCGGACCTCAAAGGCCGTGAGGCGATCTTACGGGTACACGGAAGAGACGTGAAGATGGATGAGTCCGTCGACTTTAACGCAATCGCGAGAGCCACCGTTGGTGCCAGCGGCGCGGAGCTTGCGAACATCGTAAATGAGGGCGCGCTCCGTGCGGTCCGCATGGGACGCCGTGTCGTATCCCAGGCAGACTTGGAGGAGAGCGTTGAGACCGTTATCGCAGGTTACCAGAAGAAGAACGCATCCGTATCTGAAAATGAGCGCCGGATCATCGCTTACCATGAGATCGGCCACGCTCTTGTAGCCGCGTGCCAGAGCAACTCCGCTCCGGTCCACAAGATCACGATCATCCCGAGAACATCGGGTGCTCTCGGATACACGATGCAGGTTGAGGAAGGCGAGAGAGTTCTTATGAGCAAGGAAGAGGCGCTCAACAAGATCGCTACCCTGACCGGCGGCCGCGCGGCTGAGGAGTTCATGTTCCACTCCATCACAACAGGCGCGTCCAACGATATCGAGCAGGCCACAAAGCTCGCTCGCTCCATGGTGACCCGCTACGGTATGAGCGACCAGTTCGGTATGGTTGCCCTTGAGACCGTGACAAACCAGTATCTTGGCGGAGACGCGTCCCTGGCGTGCTCTCCGGAGACAGTGAAAGCCATCGATGACGAGGTGATCGCTACCGTGAAGGCACAGTACGAGAAGGCAATGGGAATCTTAAGAGACCATGCCGCGAAATTAAACGAACTCGCCGGATATCTTCTCGAGAAGGAGACGATCACCGGAGAGGAGTTTATGGAGATCCTGAACCGGTAAAAACAGTATATAAATGTGAGAAGACTCAGAGACCATGCAAAGTGGCTGCTCCGGGTCTTTTTGCGTTTTCAAAAAAGAACCGAGCATTTGGCGACGATGCGAAATCTGGATTGTGTGTGCCGGAAACCTGTGTTAAAATGATAGTAGAAATTTAGTTGTTGGGCTTAAAATACAAAATCAAAATGACCTGAAAAGAGAAACACCGACAGGAGGAGCAACGGATGAAGCAGAGATATTGTCCATACTGCGACCAGAAAATGACGTCGGGTCTATACTGCAGCGGATGCAAAAGGATCGTGTGGCATCCATATGTGCAGGATGTGGATTACTATTTAAATGAGAGACATCCGCAGCATGAGTCAGACTGCCTGTACCATGACGGCGGAAGCGGATACCCGGGAAGCAGCGTATCCAGCACGAATCCGCACACGGGCATGTTTAAAGGAAACGGGACGTCGACCAGAACGCAGGGCGGAAAGAAAAAGACAAATTGGGAGAAGAAAACAGCGGACCCGTTTCAGAATATGGGAAACCGGACCGCGGGACAAAGAAATGCGTTCGAGCACATGAAGAGCCAGCTTGAGCAGTACCGCAGCCAGGCGGACACATACCAGAGCGGGACCTACAGCGGTCAAGCTTCAAAGAGTATCATGGACCGGGTAAACTCCGAGCGGGGACGGAAGAAGCCGTTTACCGGCATCCTGATCGTCGTGATCATCTGGCTGGTATTTTCCATCGGCGGAAATCTGCTGTTTATGATCAAGCACGCGATCCGGGAGTCGATCTACGGGATCGAGAACATCTTCGACTCGTCCAGTGGTGATCTCTGGTCCTCTGACGGTTCCAACATCGTGGAGGCTCTTGGGGAGGGCGAACTCTCCGATGAGCAGGTGCGGGCTGTTGGAAAAAACTGTACGAGCTACGGACACTATGATGCACAGTTTGCGGATGTGACGGCTGCGCTGGACCGGCTCCTGCCGCAGTACGGATTTTCCGAGTGGTCGGTGGAGGACACATACAGCTACAACTATGCTTCGGACGATGTGAGCTGGTACAACACAGATCAGGACTATTATCTGAGCCGTGACGGGAAGTATGTGGGAAGCATTACCATCTACGTCGACACGGCAACGGATGATCTCCATGGAATTGGTGCCTACAGCAGTAATGAGGAAGCGTTCTACCAGGTCGTGGACGTGCTGGAAGCTACATTCCGGGAATTCGGTTATCTGGATACGGATCTAAGCGGGCAGGAGGTATACCAGGAACTGATCAATACCGAGGACATGATCGTCAGCAAGACAGATGACAGTGTCAACGGATTTACCACAGCGTATGATCCGGAGATCGTTGCAAGTAAAGAGAGCCCGGCAGGGGATGATTTCTATTCGATCCAGATGTACGCTCCGGGATATTATACAAGTGTGGAATAAAAGAAAATGACAGAAAAAGCTGTGAATCCGCCGATGGTTTTGCAGCTTTTTTTCGCAGAAAAAAGCATCGGTTTCTACATATAAAAATGCAGCAGGAAAACTTTGTAAAAAAATGCTTGACAGATTGACAAACGCATGGTAGTATGAAATGTGCACTATTGTGGTATCATGTGCATATGGTACCAGTATGCCCAAAATTGGCTATTGATTATAGAGAAAGAAAACAGGGGTGAAACGTCAAATGGAGAAAAGCAGAATGCGTCCGGTGCCGGCCGGCAAGAGCGTAAGAATGAGTTTCTCAAGACAGAAAGAAGTTCTTGAGATGCCGAACCTGATCGAGATCCAGAAGGATTCTTATCAGTGGTTCCTCGACGAGGGCCTGAAAGAGGTCTTTGACGATATCTCTCCGATCGCTGACTTTGCTGGCCATCTGAGTCTGGAATTTGTAGACTTCACGCTGTGCAAAGATGACATCAAATATACGATCGAAGAGTGCAAAGAGCGTGATGCGACTTACGCGGCACCTTTGAAAGTTAAGGTGAGACTCTGCAACAAAGATAAAGATGAAATCAATGAACACGAGATTTTCATGGGCGATCTGCCGTTAATGACAGATACCGGCTCCTTCGTTATTAACGGTGCCGAGCGTGTTATCGTCAGCCAGTTGGTACGTTCCCCTGGTATATATTATGGAATCGATCATGATAAGATCGGTAAGGAATTATACTCCTGTACCGTGATTCCGAACCGTGGAGCATGGTTAGAGTATGAGACCGATTCCAACGACGTGTTCTAT
>CAVIYT010000032.1:0-10970 GCA_963646925.1 Paludibacteraceae bacterium | reverse complement strand
TTCACATCCCGGCTCACCCGGTACTCCGTCTCTTCCCCATATTCCGCCCGCAACTTTTCAGCCGCCGTTTCCAGGTCTTTTACGGAAAGTGTCCGGTGTGACTCCATTTTCGATAAGGTCCAGAGATCCGGTTTCAGCCGCTCCGCAATCTCACCGAGCATCTTATGATAATCCTTGTCCGCGGACACCGCAAACAGCATCCGCACATGGTCCGGTTTCCGAAGTTCCTTCAACCTGCACGCCGCGTCGAGAAACGCCCGGATTCCATCCTCATTGTGTGCCCCGTCGAGGTACACGCCAAGACAGATCTCCTCCATCCGCGCCGGCCATTTTGCTTTCCTTACTCCCGCTACCGCCTGTTCCGGCGTCACAGGAAGTCCGGAAACATCCAGCGCCCGGATCGCCAGTGCCGCGTTCATAAGCTGGTAAGGAGCCGCAAATGGAATCTCAAACAAGGTCTCCTCACCGCGGTAGGAAAAACTCATTTTCTGATGTCCTGCCGCGTCCAGATCCGGTAGAGCCCTATCTTTTACGAGACGGGTTCGAATCCCGCGACGCACTTCATCCGGCATCACAGGAAATTCTGCAGACTCCATTTCTTTTGCTTTCGCAGAGATCACCGCCGCTGCCTCCGGCGAACTTCCGTCATATACCACCGGACGCCCCGCCTTTATGATCCCTGCCTTATGCGCCGCGATCTCCGGGATCGTGGATCCCAGAAATGTCGTGTGGTCGATACTGATGGACGTGATGACGGAGACCAGCGGTTTCTCCACCACATTCGTCACATCGTAAGTTCCGCCCATGCCGGTCTCTAAAACCAGCACTTTCACACCTGCATTCCGAAATATGCATAATCCCATGTAAAATAAAAATTCAAAGTAGGTCGGATGGATCTCTCCCTGTTTCATCCATGCCTCACAGGCATGCTGTACTTCCAGGAACGCCTTGACAAACTCCTGCCCAGAGACCATCGCTCCATCGATCAGGAATCTCTCCCTGATATCCACAAGATGAGGCGACACAAATGTCCCACAGGAGATTCCTGCCTCCCGGATCATGGATGTCAGAAACGCGCAGACGGAACCTTTTCCGTTTGTTCCCGCCACATGGATCTCTTTAAAATTCCGGTCCGGATCACCCAAAAGACCAAGGAATTCCCGCACCTTTAAAAGACTGCTCTTTTTCCTCGCGTAACCCGGAATCTCCTCGATCTGATCCCATGCTTCCTGCATCGTTATGTACTCCAAGAAATCTCCTCCTGTCGTGACCTGCCATGAGAACGCTGCCTCCGCAGTATTTCCCTGCCGTGAGTGACAACGTTTCTTCCACTTATGATACCTGTTTATGGTATTTTTTGCAACCGGAACATGTCGGAAAGATTCGACAGAATCTAACGGCTCAGACAATATTCCAGACCACACTTTGCACAAATCCATTTAAAAGCTTCGACCATAAAATGAACAGCCACAGGCCATAAAAACCTGCGGCTGCCCCTGGCAGTTGACTTCATTTTCCAACTACCTTCTCCTGCTTAAACACTCAGCACTTCCGTGCTTCATGGTTATATTTCTCTCTGATTACTTTCCAAGCTGAGCCAGACGAGTCTTCACCTGCTCCATCATCTCGGTGTACTTCTGAAGTTTTGCCTTCTCCTCGTCGATCTTCGCCTGCGGTGCCTTGCTTACGAACTTCTCGTTTGCAAGCATTCCGTTTACGCGGGCAAGCTCTTTTGTGAGGCGCTCCTCTTCCTTCTTTAAGCGCTCGGTCTCCTTCTCGATGTCGACAAGCTCCGCGAACGGCATGTAGATCGCTGCCTTCGGGATCACTGCGGATACAGCGTCCTCGCCGATTCCTGCCTTATCTTTCTGGATCACTACCTCGCTTGCGGAAGCAAGTGTGCTGAAGAATACACGGCTGTTCTCGAAGATATCTGTGAGATCAGCGTCCTCAGTCACAACGAATACTTTTGCCTTTCTGCTCGGCGGAACGTTCATGGATGTGCGCACGTTACGGATCGCGCGGACAGCCTCTTTGATGACCTCAACAGCGTGCCCGTCTGCCGCGAAGTTCCACTCATCCTTATATACCGGCCAGGAGGAGATCATGATGGACGGCTCCTCGTCCTGTAAGTTGCAGAAGATCTCTTCTGTGATGAACGGCATGAACGGATGTAAGAGCTTTAAGGAGTTGATCAGAACAGTCTTTAATGTCCAGATCGCAGCTGCCTTTGTCTGGTCCTCGTCATTCCAGAGACGCGGTTTTACCATCTCGATGTACCAGTCGCAGAATTCCTCCCATACAAAGTCGTATACTTTCTGGAGAGCAATTCCTAACTCGTACTTATCCATGTTTTCGGTTACTTCCTTCGCAAGGTCGTTGACCTTGGAGAGGATCCATTTATCTGCTGCCGTGAGGTCAGAGAGTTTTACCTCGCCTGCCGGCGCTTTCTCGATATTCATCATGATGAAACGGCTCGCGTTCCATACCTTGTTTGCGAAGTTTCTGCTTGCCTCAACCCTCTCCCAGTAGAAACGCATGTCGTTGCCCGGCGCGTTTCCTGTCATAAGAGTCATACGGAGAGCATCTGCGCCGTACTTGTCGATAACTTCCAGCGGATCGATACCGTTTCCTAAGGACTTACTCATCTTGCGTCCCTGGGAATCGCGGACAAGGCCGTGGATCAGGACGGTGTTGAACGGGCACTCGCCTGTCTGCTCAAGTCCGGAGAATACCATACGGATGACCCAGAAGAAGATGATATCGTATCCGGTAACGAGAACATCTGTCGGATAGAAGTACTTCATCTCGTCTGTATCCTTCGGCCATCCCAGTGTGGAGAACGGCCATAACGCGGAGGAAAACCATGTATCAAGAGTATCCTCATCCTGCTTTAAGTGTGTGCAGCCGCACTTCGGGCACTTCTCCGGCATCATCTTCGCAACGGTCATCTCACCGCACTCTTCGCAGTAGTAAGCCGGGATTCTGTGGCCCCACCAGAGCTGTCTGGAGATACACCAGTCGCGGATTCCCTCGAGCCAGTGGAGGTATGTCTTACCAAAGCTCTCCGGAACGAATCTTAACTTGCCGCTCTTTAATGCCTCGATGGCCGGTTTTGCCATCTCGTCCATCTTTACGAACCACTGCGGTTTTACCATCGGCTCTACGGTCGTGCCGCAGCGGTCGTGGGTACCAACGTTGTGGCTGTGCGGAACAACTTTTACGAGAAGTCCCATTTCCTTTAAGTCCTCGACCATGGCTTTTCTCGCCTCGTAGCGGTCCATGCCGAAGTACTTGCCCGGAACATTGATGGTGGCGTCATCGTTCATGATGCAGATCTCTTCCAGGTTGTGGCGTTTTCCGACCTCGAAGTCGTTCGGGTCGTGAGCCGGTGTGATCTTTACGCAGCCGGTTCCGAATTCCTTGTCAACATACTCATCGGCGATCACCGGGATCTCGCGGTCTGTTAACGGAAGCTTTAACATCTTTCCGATGATGTCTTTGTAGCGGTCGTCCTCCGGGTTTACGGCAACGGCTGTATCGCCAAGTAAAGTCTCCGGTCTTGTTGTCGCGATTTCAACGAATCTTCCCTCTTCCCCTACGATCGGGTAGTTGATGTGCCAGAAGAAGCCGTCCTGCTCTTTGTGCTCTACCTCAGCGTCGGAGATGGATGTCTTGCAGACCGGGCACCAGTTGATGATTCTGGATCCTTTGTAGATATATCCTTTTTCATAAAGGCGTGTGAATACCTCTAAAACAGCCTCGGAGCAGCCAGCGTCCATGGTGAAGCGTTCTCTGTCCCAATCAGCGGAAGAGCCCAGCTTGTGGAGCTGTTTGATGATTCTTGTGCCGTACTCATCTTTCCACTTCCATGCCTCTTTTAAGAATCCCTCACGTCCGAGGTCGTTCTTGTTGATGCCCTCTTTCTTTAACTTGTCGATGACCTTGACCTCGGTAGCGATCGCTGCGTGGTCAGTTCCCGGTTGCCAGAGTGCCTCATAGCCCTGCATTCTCTTGTAACGGATCAGGATATCCTGCATGGTGTTATCAAGAGCGTGGCCCATATGGAGCTGTCCTGTGATGTTTGGCGGCGGCATTACGATCGTGAACGGCTTTTTGCCCTCACGTCTTCCTCTCTCCGCGTCAGCGTGGAAATATTTGTTGTCCAGCCATTTCTGGTACAGGCGGTCCTCAATGTCCGCCGGATTGTAGGTCTTTTCCAGTTCTTTCATGGTTTTCTCCTTCAATATTTATCAATGAGTTTCTGAAAAATTGCTTCTTGTAATTGCAAAAATTTAGAGCAGTTACTGCTTTTCAATTTGCCTCTTTATCATCAGCGCATAAAGCGCGGACTTACTTGATCGTCTTTTTTACATCTGCTTTCTCACGACAGCGTACTCGTCATCTGCCTGGTAAAACCCGCAGGAAAAATCACTTCCCCGCAGAAACGCAGACATCTCGTCCTCGTCCAGGTCTGCCTCACAGACGTAGTAGCCATACTCGTCATCGTACGTGTAAAAGGCGCAGGTCTCGCAGTTTGTGATCCGTACTTTTTTCTGTTTTGTGTCTTTTTTTACCATTCTGGACTCCTCTCGAAAGACAGTTGCTCCGCGCCTTCCAGGCGCTCCCTCAGCTGCCGCCAACATTCGTAATTCGGGCTATCTCCCTACTTACTCATATTGGCTTGGTTGTCAAATGCCTAACCGTCCTTGTGTGCGGACACGCAGTCCGTTTAGTCACTTGACAACACTTTCATAATAAGAAAAGCCCTCTGCACTCACATGCAAAGGGCGAATCACCGCGTTACCACCTTTATTTACCATCCGGGATCTTCACTGATCCGTCAGACGGCATCTCTTCGTTCTTAACGAGGTCTCTCCCCGGGAACAGCTACTCCTTGTTCACCATTCCGGCTCCGAAGCTACCTTCCATTTCCGCATTCCCGGACCGACTTCCAGCCTTACGATCAGTCCTCTCTGGAGGCGCAAAAAATGTACTTCTCTTCTTCCCAGCCTTTTTCTTTTCTTAACTAATATAGTAGAATCCAGATAAAATGTCAAGGGAAACCTGTCCCATGAGCCTTTTCCGGCCCGAAACATGGTCCCGCCTTACAGCATTCTCCGATATTCCATCTTCCACTGATTCAGCATATCCCCCGCCGCCGCGATCCGGCCAGCCGGGTCCTTCTCAAATACAGCGGCAAGCTTCAGAGTTTCCGGCGCTTTCTCCGCCTCTTCTCTCGCCTCTTTCACTTCCTGGTTCCAGACTTCCTTGTCGTCCTCCCCGATCATCTCTTGGAATTTATCCTTCAGCGCAAGTTCCGGATTCATAACCGTTAAGAAGTACATGCGCTTCACATACTCCGCCTCCGGCTTCGCGTTCCAGGCGTTCTCGTAGGCATGCATGGCTTTCTGGTAACAGAAAAGCTTCGCGTAGCAGGCCGCGATGTTGTTCCAGACCTTTCCACGGAAATCCCCGGAGAGATGGCGTCCTGCCCCGTCTAAGATCTGCTCGTAGATCGTGACCGCCTTTCCAAAAAGATCCAGCCCGTAGAAATAGTCCGCGCGGCGCTTCTCATATTCTTCCTCCGAGAGCTTTTTCAGTCCGTTTACGGTCTGGCGGTAAGCCGCCTGCTCCTTCGGGGAGTAATAGTTGCACTCCTTAAGGATCAGATACAGGATCTCCTCCGTCGCCCCGTGGCTCTCAATCCATTTCTCCACCCGCTCCGCGAGAAACGGCATCCGAAGCTCGCTGCGTAAAAAATCGATCAGACGGTTGTCGATAAAGTCCTCCAGCACCAATAACGGATTATTGTAGATCACATAGCAGAGCTCCTGGGAGGAATAGATATGGATCCCAAGATCCTCGATATAAAGCGGAACCGTCACCGGCTCCTGTCTGCAGAGAATCAGACTCATAACGTCACCTCCTGGCGGACCACCGCGTCCGTCTTCGGGAACAGTTCCCCGAATCCCTGGTCCGTGAGCTTCACCGCCATGGTCTTCTCATCTAAGAATCCCACAGCCACCCGGATCTTCGTCGTCTTGTTCGGGCGCTCCGGGAATCCCTCGAGGGCGATCTTCACAGTCCGCTTCTTCTTCGGCTCCTGCTGCGGCGTGATCGTAAAGCTGATCTCCTTCTCCCCGTCCGGAATCACCTCCACCACGCTTCTCGCCTCGTACCAGCTCTCACCTGCGGATGCCAGATTGATCTCCGTCTTCGCGTCCCGCTTCATGACCTCCATGGATACCGTGGACTTTAATTTTCCCTCACAGAGGCACACAAAGGGTCTGGAACCGCTCTCGTCCAGGTAGTCCTCCGCCTTCATGGCAGCTCCCTTCGCGAAAAGGGCCGTCTCCACAAAGACTCTTCTCCGGTTGCAGATCTGCTTCATAAACTCCGGCGCCCAGTCGGTTCTCGCGAATCCTTTTCCTGTCAGGAAGATCGAGGAAAAGATCTTTTTCTGTAAAAACCGCTCACCGCAGGCACAGAGGATCTTGTCCGCCATCTTCGCCCCGGAACCGGTGTCGAGAACGCTCAGGCTGAAACCTTCCTCCAGCTCCTCGTGCTCCGCGAGGGCTGTCATCTGGCGCGGTCCTCTCGTGACCTTTAACTCATAGTAGCGCAGGTCCTCATCCGATAAGGAGAACATGCCCACCTGGCCGCCCCAGACGTCTCTTCTCTGGTTCAGGACATAATAGACGAAGCATTCCGTGTGACTCGCGATATGGACGCTTCCTCTCGGAATTCCAAGCGCCTCCACGCTGGCCGTAAGCCCCTCTAAAAGCTTCATCTCCATATTCTTCAGGCTGATGACGAGCTCATCGATCTTCTGTCCGCCGTACTCCGCCCGAACCATGGCGAGAATGCTGCCCAGGAATCTCTGGAGCAGCTCCATTCCGCCGTACTTCACGCCTCCGATGGTGGACGTTCCTTCTTTTGCCGCCAGGCTTAAGAGCTTGTCAACGATGACTCCCTCGCCCACCAGCGTATATTTGTACGCATCTTCCCCCACATACCACTCTTCCGCAGACTTCTTTCTGCAGATGACGGTCGGGAGCATCCACGCCTCCTCGCGCCCCAGGACAGCTGCCTGGGTGTAGGTATCGCAGAGGTCGATGCCAATGATCAGTTTCTCCATTTATTTGTCCTCGTTATGCCAGACGGAACAGCTTCTTCGCGATCTGGCTGTCCGCCACGTATTCTGTCATGCTTTCTTTTAATTTCCGGTCATCCTTCATTCCGAGATAGAGATTCATGGAATTTAAGGCTGTAAAGCGGTTTCCCTTGTCCCCGGTCGCCGGTTCGCTGCAGGTCACTTCGCCTTCCGCCTTCTTTACAAGGTTTCCGTCCTCGTTCTCCCAGATCTCGTACTCCATGATCTCGCCGTCGAACAGGAGTTTCTGGCGGACATAAATGCCCTTGTAGACCATGTTCATCTCTTCCTCATGGAACTCTTCCTCATCCGGCAGGATCCGGATCTTAAGGATCGGTCTTCCGTCCGGCCGTCCATGGTACTCGATGATCTCCTTATCCATCACTTCGCCCGGCATGTCCACATATTTCGCGAGATCCTTATACCACGCGAATACCACGCCTCTTGCGGAAAGGATATCCATCATCCGGGAGAGCAGCTCTTTCTGCTCCTCGGAGACAGAAGCCTGGGCCGAATAAAATTTCGCCAGAGCCAGAAGATAGATCTCCGGCACCTTCCGAAGCTCCATTCCGTGGATCGCGCCTTCCAGGTACGCGAACACCTTATCCCCCGGAACCACGTCATGCAGGAAGTATTCCGTGCACTTCACGGTAAAGTACGCCTTCACGATCACATCGCTGGTCTCTTTTCTCGACGCGTAGAGGTCGAACACCGTGTCCATGTGCTTCTCACAGCCGGAGAACAGGCACTGGGCCAGGAGACGCTCCTCAAGGTCATAGGTCTCCACATGGGTCTTCACGGCCTCCGCCAGGATCTTATACATGGACTCCCCGCCGCCGTTGTAGTGCTCGCAGAGGTAATCTAAGATCACGCTGTCTCCATGTCCGTCCGCAAACACGCGTCCCGCAAGGTGGAGAAGCAGGTCGTCCTCCTCGAACATCCGGTCTAAGATCAGCTGGGATACCAGGGCCGCGAGACGTTTCACGCGGATCTGTTCCTCACCGAACTCCTTGATCATCTCGTAAGCCTGGACCATGTAGTTCTGGACAATTAGAGTCTCGCAGACATCCACGCGCTCCGGTCTTGAAAGCGTCTTCTTGTCAAGTTTTAAGAGGTACGCTCCGCCCTCGGCGTCCATGGCCTCGTCATCGCCCAGAAGCGCCGCGCGGTAGTAGGAAATGATCCTCGTAAGCATCTTCTGCTGGTAGGCAGGCTTCACAGGAAGTGTATCTAGGGCGGTCTCGATCTCGGCCACATCTTCCTTAGCGAGATCCTTTTTCTCCATGATCTCCAGACATGCCTTCATCTTAAGCATCGGGTGGTCCGGATACATCTCAAAGCATTTTTCTTCCAGTTCTTTCTCATCGAGAACCGGCTCTTTCGTATATTCCACGTCCATATACCTGTTTCCGAAGGTATCCTGGAACATGATCACGCTGTCATCAAAGAATAACGGCACATAGGCGGTCTGGTTCTGCAACGGGTAGGCGTCCTCGCCGGTGAGGATCTCGTTGGAGACGATCACATATTTCATCGCCTTGTCCTTCACCTGGATCCGGTTCGCCTTTAAGATGCCCGGAAGGACCTGGGCCACCTGGTTATCGATAATGTCGCGGTAGATGATATGTTTATAAATCACCGCCAGTCTCTTGTTGATCCTGGACTCGAAAAGCTGCTCCATGGCAAACTTTTCCATCTCGCGCTCGTACTTTTTATAGAGCGGATCGTCCTGCGGAATATAGGCCGCCACGTTGGCGTAGAGGGCCGCGCGGCTCTTCTGGTCCAGGTGGGCACTCTCGTAGGAGAAGTACAGCAGTACCTGGCGCGGCATCATCTTTTCGTAGTCATCCGGCAACGCGTAAAGGAAGTACTCGTAGATCCTCGTGAGACTGATCTCCTCGGTGATTCCCTTTTCGTACCAGGAAAAGCTCTCTTTTCCGCGGACATTTCCCTTGATCAGCAGACAGCACACCGCCGTCAGCATGTCCTTCGTCGGGTACTTCCCGTAGAGCTTCGCTAACATCCGGTAATACAGGCGGTGGAAGAACTTCGCTCCCGGCGCCAGCGCGCAGATCTTCTCTGCCAATTCCTGTCCCACAAGGCCGTTCATGACTCCGTAGTAGAGGGCATGGATCTCAAAGGCATCCATCGTCTTTAAAAGCTCCGGATTTTTCTCGAAAAGGCGCACCGTCTCGATATAGAGGAACGGGCTGTGGCAACCATTCTTAAACTGCGTCTTGAAGCTCTCCGCCAGGGCTTCCTCCTCCTCGTACATCTCCGGCAGCATCTTTAACTGTAAAAGCTGTAAATAGAATCTTCCGTTGGCGTCCTCCAATTTCTTCCGGAACAGGCGGACCACAGCGTCCTTCTTCTCCTCGTCTGGCTCCAGGCGGTACTGCAGGTACTGGTAATAACAGTAGAGCGTTCCGATCCGGTCTCTGAGGGCTGAAACGGTGTCCCAGGTCTCATCCAGGCATAAAGCCGCCTGGTCCGGTCTCTCCGCGTCCAGGTAAGTCTCCGCCTGTAAGAGGGACAGCACCACGGAACCGCCGTTTGCACCGCGGATAGCATCTAACTCATTCTGGATCTTTCCGAGGACAACTTTCTTCTCGTAGAGGCCACTCTCGTAGGCCTCACGGAGCTTCATGTACCGGCAGACGCTGGCTTTGCTGATTTCTCCCTCGATGCGCTTTCTCTCCGGCTCCTCTCCCATGGCCTCGATTTTAATCACGGTGTCACCGTGGACGGTGAGAAGACGGATCGCGCCGAGATTCTTTCCCTTATGCATCCGCTCCGGGTGGATCCGGAAACGGAGGTCCAGACGGTCATCCTCGAAATCCGCCTGGGTGATGACCTTCTTCGGGATCTCGATGAAATCGCCGTCAGCGCGGACTTCCATGTAGATATAGCCCCAGGTATTTTTCCGAAGGACTACCTTGTCGCTCACGATATCCTTTGGTCTGTCGTAGACTTTCTTCGCCGTGGATAAGGTCAGCTCGATGGGTTCCTTCACGCCCGCCGCGAGGAAGAATTCTTCCAGGGCATTCTGGCGGTTTCCATGGCCTTTTAAGCTCTCGTAGATCGTGCGGATCCGCAGATCCTTAAAGAGCGGTGCTTCCGTAAAGTCCCGGTACTCCATGAGGCGCAGCGCCAGCTCCATGTCCTTTTTCGCCAGCTCCACGAAATCGTCCATGGTCTTTAATGTGGACAGGACGCGGACAGACTCGATCATTTCCACACGAAAAAGAAAAGGAACCTCCAGTTCTCCGCTGTTTGTGACAAGCGTGAAGTTTCCCTTGATCAGGTCTCCGTTTTCGCACCAGGAGGTGTCGACCTCGTAGACAATATGGTTTCTCAAGCCGCCGAAGGCGCTCTTTAAGATCTTTACGCGGCTGTGGCTTGAGTAGGCAAGGCCTTTGATATATAAATTGTTCTCACTTGCTAAGTATAGTTCTCTTTTATAAACTGTATCGCTCCCAAGAGTCTCCTCGACCTTCACAGGGTCTAAGAAAAGCTTCGGCGTCTCCGCGTCCACGATTCCTCTGGAAAGGCGCATGATCCGTTCTCTCATATATTTTTCACCTTATATTTGTAATCCGATACCTGACTGTTTCTCGCAGTACTTAAAAATATTCGTCTATCATCATATCACATTTTCCTTCTTAATTCACTACAAATTTCGACCTTTTTCATAGGGTGAAGGAAAAAGGGCTTGAATCCATTTAAAGAAACCTGTAAAATAGATGTATTCGCAGTGATTATAGGGGTTTACCCGTGTCTGTAAGACCGTTTTCACCCGACCACCGCTTCCGCG
>CAVIYT010000031.1:5751-15324 GCA_963646925.1 Paludibacteraceae bacterium | reverse complement strand
CCATTTTCATAACGTTTTGTGCCTGAGCGAAGCGAAAGGAATGGATATAATTATGGATCATATTGACAGGGAAATTCTGCAGATCCTGCAGCATAACGCGAGAGCGTCCTTGAAAATGATCGCGGAGAAGACGTTTCTTTCTTCCCCGGCGGTTTCAGCGAGAATTGAAAAACTGGAGAAAGATGGAATTATCACATCCTACCAGGCACAGATCGACCCGATGAAGCTCGGATACCATATCCTTGCGTTCATCAACCTCAACGTGCTTCCGGAGGACAAGCAGAAATTCTATCACTACGCGGAAGGAATCCCGAATATTTTAGAATGCAGCAGCGTGACCGGAGAATTCTCCGTGATCATGAAAGTTGCTTTTGAGAGCACGATGCAGCTCGACACCTTCCTCGGCCAGCTCCAGAAGTTCGGCAAGACCAGCACCCAGGTGGTATTCGCCACCCATGTAGGTCCGCGGGGCGTGCAGGTGCAGGAATAAAGATACATAGGAAAACTGAAAAGGACATCTGAACGAGAGATACGCGAGGTATTTCTGGTTCAGGTGTCCTTTTTTGCCGTAAAAAAAAGACTTTTCGATCTGCCGCCTGCGTTTTCGTCAAACTTCAGGGAACGGAGGCGGCAGTGTCTGCTATAAAATTGCAATTGACGCCGATACGATCGGAATCGAGATCATGGACAATAGTGTTGAGATACAGATCCCTTTCGACACCAACGTCACATCCCGGTTATATTCCATACAGAGCATGGACACGTTTCCGGCGATCGGGCAGCCTGAGAGGATCGTGGAGATCTCTAAGAGTGTGCGGTCCTTGATGAAGAAGCGCAGGACGAAGAATGTGATGATCGGGAGTACCAGGAGTTTCAGGAAGGAGAAGAGGTACAGCTCCTTATCTGTAAATACTGTGGAAAATTTTACTCCTGCCAGAGTTGATCCGATGACGATCATCGCAAGCGGCGTCGTTGTGACGCCCACAGTGGAAAACAGGCTGATCGCATGCTGCGGGAGGCGGATATCAAGAAGATAAATGCCGATTGCGAGGAACGCGGAGAGGATTCCTGGGGAGAGGAGCTTTTTGACACTGAAGCCCGTGGATTTCTGTGAACCTTTCGTTTCTGATGCACCAGCAGATGATTCTGTGGCAGGAGTCAGGGAAGCGCCTTTTGCGAAACGTGGTTCAGAAACGGAAACAGTTACCGTTGATTTATTTTTTGCATCGTCTTTTGATAACAGGTAGACGCCATAACTGAATAAGCTCAGGTTAAACGTCATCATAAAGATCGAGACGTGCAGCACATACTCCCCGCCGTAGATCGTGGAGATGATCGGGATCCCCATGAAGCCTAAGTTGCTGTAGTTTAACATCAGCTCATAGGTCGGGTTCCAGCGGATGATCTTCTGGATAAAATGACAGACCACATGGGCCACAAGAAAGATGGAGACTGCCGCAACGAAGATCGGCAGCATTTCCTGGTCATGGGCCATATCGGAACCTGTGACCGCGTTTAAGATCGTCGCGGGCAGGGAGATATTGACGATAAATCGGGAGACTTTCGACTCAAAAGTCTTATCGATCACGCCGAAACGGTTGGCGAGGTAGCCAGTGAGCATTAAAAGAAAGAGGCTCACCATCTGGTTGAATACGATTAGCATGGTGTAAAGAGATCCTTTCGTGAAATTGCCAGAGGAAGTTTTAAGACATGGATGGCGCAGGTCTGATGATCTGGGAATATGATAAGGTATCCGATCATTCGTTCAAAAAATCGCTGTGGTTATCCGGGCAGCGCAGATTTTGGACTCAATGATTGTATCATATCATAAAATTCATGAAAAAGGAGAATAATTTTGGCAAAGCAGAACAGTGTCATCATTGATCCGGGTCATGGCGGGAGTGATCCGGGGGCGGTATATGAGAACAGACGTGAGAAGGATGATACTCTGGCGTTGTCCTACGATATCGGAAACGCGCTGGAGCGCCGGGGGATCCGGGTGGAGTACACGAGAGTCGGAGATGTATACAACAGTCCATATGAGAAGGCGCAGATCGGGAACAGGTCCACGGCGGATCTGTTTTTGTCCATCCACCGGAACGCTATGGCGGTGCCGGGGACTGCCTCCGGGACCCTGAGCCTGATCTTCGGGCGGGGCGGCGACGCGGAGAAATTTGCGGAAAATATCAATAAGGAGCTTGCGGCGGCAGGATGGAAGGACCTGGGGATCAGCGAGCGTCCAAACCTTGTGGTCCTCAGGGATACGGCGCTTCCGGCGGTCCTCGTGGAAGTCGGATTCATTGATAACGAGATGGACAACGATTTCCTGGACGCGAACATGGAGAAAACGGCGGATGCCATCGCGGAGGGAATCACGGAGACTTTCATGGAGTTGGAGAGACAGACATCAGACGAAGAACAGCCGGGATTTTATATGGTACAGACCGGGATCTACCGGGTGAGAGAGAACGCAGAGCGGGAAGTGGAACGTCTGAAAGCTCAGGGACTCCCGGCATTCATGACATTTAAGGACGGACTTTACTATGTCCGCGCCGGGGCATTCCGGAATATGGAGAACGCGGTGCGGCAGGAACAGGAACTTAGAAGGCTGGGATATCCGACGCTGCTCATAAGGACATAAGTTTAGATATAATGAGTTCAAAAGAAAAACAAGCGACACCGCAGGCGGCATTTGTTTTTCTTGGACCATTAACGAGCGAACCGCCTGCGAAGGCAATAGAGTGCATCAGCGCAGGGGTCGTGAGTCTATGATACCATGTGAAAATACCTCTTGCCTGTAATTGAGAAAATTGCGGAGAACCTGAAAAAACAGCAAGAATATTAGAAAAAAGACTTAAAATTTCACCTTATATATGGTAAAATACAGATAGAATAAAAAGCATTCCCATGACTTTTCCAGGTACGGATGCCGAAAGGCGGAAGGGGAAGAAGGAGGCATTTATGGCTGAGAATAAAAAATTTGTGATCACGGTCGGAAGACAGTACGGAAGCGGCGGAGCGGAAATGGCGAAGCGCCTTGGCGAGCGTCTTGGACTCCATGTTTACGATAAGGAGATCTTAAAGATGACCTCAGAGGAGAGCGGAATCCGTGAGAGCTATTTCCACCTTGCGGACGAAAAAGCCGGAAATAAACTGTTATACCGAATTATCCATTCCCTGATTCCGGAAAACGGAACTCCGTCCCTGGGATCAGACTTGATCTCCTCCGACAACCTGTTTCGGTTTCAGTCATCGGTGATCCGGAAACTGGTTCAGGAAGAATCCTGTATTATTATCGGTCGCTGCGCGGACTATGTTCTCGACGGAACGGAGAACCTTGTCCGTATCTTCGTATACGCGGAAATCGAAGAGCGGATCAACAAAGTCCGTGAGAAAGGATATTTCCCGGAGGAAGATATCTTAAAGAATATCAAGCGGATCGACAGAGAGCGCCGCGATTACTACCGCTACTATACCGGAAAGAGCTGGGAGAATCTTGAAAACTATGATCTGATGATCAACACCACAAAGCTTTCCTATGACGATATGGTGGAGTGCGTGGTGGACTATCTGAAAATGCGCGGGCTTATTGCAAAATAGAAGGAAATACGATAGAATATAGGCGGCTTACTCTTAAGCCGCCTTTTCTATATTATAGGGGAATACATTAAAATTCCCATTATAAACGATTTGAACAGGCTGAATTTTCGGCGCAGCATTTCGAACCAGAAGGCAAAAATCCCATCGGCGCAGTCGATTTGAAATGGATTTTTGCGCGTAACTGCGAGAGTACTGAACAGTTACGATAAATTTTTGAAAGGAATACATATGAAGATCACACGCCCGATCCGTGCCGTCCTCTTTGATATGGACGGCGTCATGATAGACAGTGAATTTGTATACATGAAATATCTGTTGGAGTTCGCGAAGGAAAAGAACCCGGCAGTCACAATGGAAGATATCAACCCGATGGTGGGCCGCAGCAGGCAGGACAGCTGGACTGTCATGGAACGGGCCGTGAATAACGGTGAAGACTGGGAGACTCTGATCAAGGAGTGGGCCGCGAGAGACGTCTACAGCCAGATCCACTACCGGAAGATCTTCCGCCCGGAGATGAAGACGACGGTGCAGGAGCTGAAGCGCCGGGGCTATACGGTTGCGCTGGTTTCCTCCACCGGTCCGAAGCTGATCTCCAGAATCGTGGAGGAGGTGGGCATGCGCCCGGAATTTGACCTCATCGTCAGTGGAAAACAGTTCGAACAGAGCAAGCCGAATCCGGAGATCTACCACTATACAGCGAATATTCTTGGGGTCCGCGAGGACGAGTGCTTTGTTGTGGAAGACTCAACCGTGGGTATCGAGGCAGCGTACCGCGCCGGAATGTGCATCGCAGGTCTCAAAGATGACCGGTTCGGATTCGACCAGAGCAAGGCGGATTATCATATTGATTCGATATCCGATATTTTACAATACCTGTAATTTTCACGAAACAGCTAAGCCTCAAAAACTGAAAAAAGTGGACAGGTAATACAACAATAAAGAGCAGAATAAAATACCTGAATATATTAGAACTTAAACAACAGATCGATAAAGATTATATTATATAACAGGAAACGGAGCAGATATATATATCATGGCAGAAAACAACAATAAACAGGAAAATATCATTCTCTGCGGCGCAAACTCTTACCAGCAGAAATATTATTTCAACGAGAAATTCAAACTTCTCCCGGAGAACATCAAAAAGGAGCTGCAGATCATGTGTGTTCTCTTCACCGAGGACGTAGGCGGCATCCTCTTCCTCGAATTCACCCCGGAAGGAAACCTCGAATTCCGTGTGGAAGCGGAAGACCAGGACTATCTCTTCGATGAGATCGGCAGCGGTCTTAAGATCCGCCAGTATCAGAGAGAGAAGAAGGAACTCTTAGAATCCCTGGAATTATTCTACAGCGTGGTATTCCTCGGCGACAAGCTGGAGGATGAGCTGGAGAAAGAGGGAGAATAAAATTCATATTTGCTTTCGAGTCCCCGCAGAAAATAGTCGATGACTGGTCTTAATAGTGGGGGAACGGAACAAATATCCCGTATCGGAGGACGGTATGAGAAAAGAAGATTGGAAAAGCAGAATAAACAAGGTCAGAAATGATAGGGCATGTTTGAAGAATGAGAGAGTGCGGAAAGATATGAAAGCAGCGGTTATCAAGGTTTTCGGCACAGCACTTTTCGGCATAACAGTTTTCGGCGCAGCAGGAATGACATCCTACGCATTTAACTTAGGCCCAGGAATGGAAGACCACGAGATCATATACTACCAGGAACAGCCGGAAAACAACCCGGCCTACAATAATGGCTGGACTTCCAACGTGGGTCCCGGCGCCACCGGATCGAACCCGGGCGGCGGTCTCGACAGCGAGAAAGATTTCGCCTACTCTCAAGGCCCAGGAAACGAAGCGGCCCAACAGTACGCAAAGACAGAAAACAGCACCACATACATCCACAATACCTACCGCGGCGGCAGCTGGAGACAGCGCGCCGATGGAAAATGGGCCTTATACAAGCCGGACGGAAATCCTGTTTCCAGCCAGTGGGCCTATGTTGACGGAAAGACATACCTGCTTGACATGTACGGAATTATGCAGACCGGCTGGCAGAATGTCAATGAAAACTGGTACTATTTAAACAGCAGGGGAGCCATGCAGACTGGCTGGCTCTTAAAAGAAGGAAAATATTATTTCCTGAATACGGACGGAACGATGGCATACGGATGGGTCAACTCCCAGGGCAGCTGGTATTATTTCCAGAAACCAAACGGGGATATGCTGACAAACGCTTATGCGCCTGACGGACGGTACGTAAACGCAGAGGGAGTATTGATTCAATGAAGTTAAAGATCGGAAATGTGAAACTTGAAAACAACGTGATCCTCGCCCCGATGGCGGGCGTGACAGACATGCCGTACCGGATCCTCTGCCGAGAGCAGGGCGCCGGACTGGTGTGCATGGAGATGGTGAGCGCGAAGGCGATCCTCTACAAGAATAAAAATACCCAGGAACTCTTAAAAGTGGATGAACGGGAACGCCCTGTTTCTTTACAGCTTTTTGGTTCAGATCCCGATATCTTAGCGGATATCGCGGCGAGCCTGGAGGACGGACCATACGATATCTTTGATATCAACATGGGCTGCCCGGTGCCGAAGATCGTAAAGAACGGTGAAGGGTCCGCACTGATGAAAAATCCGAAATTAGTTGAGGAGATCCTCACAAAGCTTGTGAAGGCGGTAAAAAAGCCGGTGACCGTGAAATTTCGCAAGGGCTTTGACGATACCTGCATCAACGCCGTGGAGATCGCGAAGATCGCCGAGAGCGCCGGAGTGGCAGCGGTTGCGGTCCACGGAAGAACGAGAGAGCAGTACTACTCTGGAAAGGCCGACTGGAACATTATCCGCGAGGTCAAAAACGCGGTAAAGATCCCGGTGATCGGAAACGGCGATGTCTTCACGCCCCAGGACGCGAAGCGCCTCGTGGAGGAGACAGGCTGTGACGGAATCATGGTGGCCCGGGGGGCGAAAGGAAATCCGTGGATCTTTAAGCAGATCACCCACTATCTCGACACAGGAGAACTTCTCCCGAGACCGTCGGTGGAAGAACTAAAGGCGATGATCCTGCGCCATGGCCAGATGATGATGGAGTTTAAGGGCGAGCTTGCGGGAATGCGCGAGATGCGGAAACACGTCGCCTGGTACACCGCCGGATATCCGAATTCCGCGGCGCTTCGAAATGATATCAACGTGGTGGCGACACTGGATGAATTGACGGAGCTGATCGGGACGAGACTATAAATTTAAAATATAATAAAGCAGATATAAAACGAGGGGAGATCCGAAAGAAAAACGGATCTCCCCTTCATTTATACAAATCTGCAAACTTAGAACGTCATAGTCCCCGCGTTATTTGTAAAAACAAGATTAAAAGCAGCTTTTTTTGATTCCTGAATATGGAACCGCATTTTCTCGGCGGCTTCCTCCCAGTTCTTCTGGATACAGGGAGTTATAATCGCCAAGTGTTCCTTAAATGTTTCCTCCAAGCGGGAAGCCGAACAATCTCCTGTCATATGGCGAAAACGGATATCCTGTGTACTGATCAGATTGTAATTTTGGTGGATATAGATATTCGGACATGAATGGACGATCATGGAGTGAAAATCGGTATCGAGATCATAGTAGTAATCTTTTTTCTCGGCGAAGTTTTCATCAATTTTTGTAGTGCGGAAAATATTATAAAACTCAGCCAGCTTCTTCACCGACATCATGGAACCATAATTTAAGATCACATAGGGCTCATAAAGCATGCGCATCTCGAAAATCATGTTGATGTCGTTGATGGAAAGTCCGGTGACCATAATTCCACGTTTGGGGCGGATCTGTATGAGACCTTCCTGCTCCAGACGACCTAAGGCATCCCGGACCGGCGTGCGGCTGAGATTGAGATCCTCGGTGAGAAATTCCTCATTCAGAAATGTCCCAGGGGCATATTCGCAGGCAACGATTTTCTGGCGGATACTGTTGTAGGCGAGAGTTTTCAAGTTTGTTTTTGCCATGGTATTGTACTCCTGTTTTGAGATGTATACATTAAATTCTATCATAAAATCGCAAACAAAACAACAAATGGAATAAAAGAAAGACATACTTGTAAAAATTGTACAAGAACAAAAAATACAATTAGACACATTCTACAAATTGTGTGACAAAAGTAGAAAAAAATTGACAGGGGGGGGGTGATGGCTTATAATTTGATACATATAACAACGGATACAGAGATATATGTATGACAAATTTATGACAATATCCATTAATCAGCGAGTGAAAGGGAGGTACATACCATATGGCTACGGCAACGTGTCTTGAAGGACTGGAACCGAAGCGCGTGCTTGAGATCTTCAGTGATCTTTGTCAGATTCCGCATGGTTCCAAGAACGAAAAGGCAATCAGTGACTATATCTACAACTTCGCAAAGAACTTAAACCTGGAATGCTATCAGGATCAGGCGAACAACCTTATTATCAAAAAGCCGGCTTCTCCGGGATATGAGAACGCGCCGACCGTGATCCTGCAGGCACATATGGATATGGTGTGCGAGAAGAATGCCGATGTGATCCATGATTTCAGGAAAGATCCGATCCACATCCTGCGTGATGGCGACCGGATCCACGCGGACGGAACGACGCTTGGTGCGGACGATGCGACAGGCGTGGCGTTCGCGATGTGTGTTCTCGAAGATGACTCCATCGTACATCCGAATCTGGAAGTCATTCTGACAACGGATGAGGAAGCTGGAATGAGCGGAATCCAGGCACTTGATTTTTCAAAGATCCAGGGCCGTGTGATCATCAATCTGGACTGCAGCGATGAGGGAATCGTCGTTGGCTGTGCCGGATCCGCGGTGGTCCGCTTTGATCTCAAAGAGGAGAGAGAAGCGGTGGGCGCCGATGAGGAGACTGTGAAGCTCCGCGTGCAGGGCTTAAATGGCGGTCACAGTGGTCTGGATATCACGAAAGAGCGCGGAAACGCCAATGTCCTTCTCACAAGAATCCTCGCCTCCGCCGAGAATAAGGCCGGAACGAAGCTTGTGACGATCACAGGCGGTTTACAGAATAACGCGATCTGCCGTGAGGCGGAAGCAACTGTAACGGTCGCAAAGGATAAAAAGGCAGAACTTCAGGATCTGGTCCAGGAATGGCAGAAAATCTTAAGGAAGGAATTTAAGGTCAGCGATTCAGACGTGAAGGTGATTCTGGATGACGCGGAGAAAGCAGAGACCCGCTTTACCGCGGAAGGTTCCGCAAAAATCATCGACCTCATGATGAGCCTTGACAGCGGCGTGATCGCGATGAACATGGAAGTTCCGGGTGTCGCGGAGACAAGCGGAAACGTGGGAACGATCGTAACGGACAATGACACCGTTACCGTCCGTGTATGCTACAGAAGCGGACTTAACAGCAAGAAAGAGTACACGATCGAAAAGAGCAGACGCCTCGCGAGAATTGCACATGCCGGATTTGCGGTAGAGTCCAGTTCTTCCGAGTGGGAATATAAATCCGACAGCCGTTTAAGCGCTCTGATCCAGCGGATCCACTTAGAGTGTTACGGACAGCCTATCAAGGTCGAGGTCTCCCACGGTGGAAACGAGTGCGGTACATTCTTCAAACATTTCCCGGACGCGGATATCGTTTGCACAGGAACGCAGATCATCGGACCCCACACTCCGAACGAGAGCGTCATGGTCAGCATTATCCAGAAAGAATGGGAAATGCTCCAGCTTGAATTAAAAGGAATGCTGGAATACTAAAGAGAATTAAAATGCTTATCATTTTAAATAAACACGAAAAAGAGGAGGAACAAAGAATGAAAAAAGCATTAGCAGTGATCATGGCGGCAGCTATGACAGTATCCCTCGCAGGATGCGGCGGATCATCATCCACAACAGCGACAACAGCAGCGAGTGCAGATACAACAGCGGTAGCAACTGAGTCCGGCTCCGGCGAGACAGAGGCAGCCCAGGGCGATTTCAAGATCGG
>CAVIYT010000031.1:0-5741 GCA_963646925.1 Paludibacteraceae bacterium | reverse complement strand
TATCATCACCGCAACCGTATCCCAGGCTGAGGAAGAGTACCGTGCAGCTGAGTCCGTAAAAGAGAAATACGGCGACATGATCATCCACCAGACATTCCCTGATAAGGCAGCGAGTGAGCAGGAGACAACGATCTCCATCGCACTGTCCATGGCAGCAGATCCGGATGTAAAAGCGATCATCTGCAACACCGCAATGGAAGGTACCGCAGCAGCTATGGAGAAGGTAAAAGAGAAACGTCCTGACATCCTTCTTTTAGCAGGCGTTCCGAGTGAAGCCCCGGATGTTATCTGTGAGGCAGCTGACCTTGTATTCCATCCGGATGTAGCTGAGATGGGAACACAGGTTGCAGAGGCAGCAGCAGAGATGGGTGCAAAGACACTTGTTCACTACTCCTTCCCGCGTCATATGGCACAGCCGTTAAACATTGCAAGACATGACAACATGAAAGCAAAATGTGAGGAACTCGGAATCCAGTTCGTAGACGGTACTTCCCCAGACCCGATGAGTGATGCTGGTATCGCAGCAACACAGCAGTTCATCCTTGAGGATGTTCCGCGTAAGGTTGCAGAGTATGGCGCAGACACAGCATTCTTCGGAACAAACGCAGGCCAGCAGGAGCCGATGTGTAAAGCTGTTTTCGAGTCCAAGGCGATCTACCCGATGCCGGATAACCCAAGCGTATTCTACGCATTCCCGGGCGCTCTTGGTATCGAGGTTCCGGAAGACAAAAAGGGCAGCGTTGACTACATGAGAGAGCAGATCAGCGCGAAGTTAGCTGAGAACGATATGACAGGTCGTATGGGTGCCTGGAGCGCTCCGATGCACACCATGTTCATCAACGGTGCTACAGAGTACGCAATGGCTTACTGCAACGGTGAGTTCACAGAGAGAGCAGACCTTGACAAGTTCACAGAGATCTTCTCCGACCTTGCAGGCGGCGAGGTAAGCGTTCGTCAGTACACAGATATCGAGACTGGCAAGAGCTACGACAACTTCTTCGTTGTATTAGGTAAGTTCATTGAATTCTAATAAAATAAGCAAAAACGGAACTGTATGAAAACAGATCGTTACGGAATGGGTGCTGCAGTTTTGCAGCACCCGTTCTTTTAAAATCACACGATACAAATATTGGAAATAACACAAGAAAGAGGGTTGAATATGTCCAGAGAAGCGCTCCTTCATTTTAAAAATATTAAAAAAAGCTTTTCAGGAAATGTAGTTCTGGATGGCGTCGACTTTGAAATTTATCCGGGACAGGTAATTGCTCTGGCAGGTGAGAACGGCGCGGGAAAATCCACACTGATGAACATCCTTTTCGGTATGAGCGTGATTCGAGAGACAGGCGGCTACGAAGGCGAGATTATTTTTGAAGGCAAAACCGTCAAAGTACAATCCCCTGAAGATGCGATGGCTCTCGGAATCGGAATGGTCCATCAGGAATTTATGCTGCTTCCCGGTTTTACGGTTGCCCGCAACATTAAATTAAACAGAGAGAATCTGATTCCCACACCGATCAGCAAGGTAGCCGGAAAGAGCTACGAACTTCTCGACAATCACGAGATCGTTGTGGAGGCAGGCGAAGCCTTAAAACGCCTTGGAATGGAAATCAATCCGGAAACGACGGTAGACAAGCTTCCGGTTGGACATATGCAGTTCGTTGAGATTGCCAGAGAGATCGACAAGAAGAACTTAAAGCTTCTGGTACTCGACGAACCGACGGCGGTTCTGACGGAGAGTGAGGCCGAAAAATTTCTCAAATGTATCCGCTCAGTCGCCGACAGCGGGATTGCCGTTATCTTCATCAGCCATCGTCTGGACGAGGTCATGAAGCTCGCGGACGATGTGGTCATACTGAGAGACGGTCAGCTGGTATTTAAGGAAAAGATAAAGAACACGAATAAAAACGAGATCGCAGAGATGATGGTCGGACGAAAACTGGAAGCGGACAGCATGATCAATGTGAACCGCCAGTTCAAGGATGATTATATCCTGGAAGTGAAGAATTTCCGCGTCAACATGCCGGGTGAAAAGACGAAAGATGTCTCCTTCAAGGTAAGAAGGGGAGAGATCTTCGGAATCGGCGGACTCGCCGGACACGGAAAGACGAGTATCTCCAACGGTATCTTCGGCATGTACCCGGCATCCGGATCCGTTCTCTATAACGGTGAGGAGCTGAATTACAAGAAGACAGGTGAGGCACTTAATAAGGGAATGACCTTCGTTTCTGAGGACAGAAAAGGTGTCGGACTTCTCCTCGACGAGTCCATCGCCATGAACATGGTCTACACGGACATGAAGGTAAACCACAATTTCCTGAAGAAATTTGGATTCTTCAGCCAGTTCGATGAGAAGACCTCAGATGAAAAGGCGGAGGAGATGATCAAGGAACTGTACATCCGCTGTACCGGTCCGGATCAGATCGTCGGAAGATTGTCAGGCGGAAACCAGCAGAAGGTCTGCATGGCGAGAGCCCTGATCTCAAAACCGAAGCTTCTCTTTGTATCGGAGCCGACACGAGGTATCGATATCGGAGCAAAGCAGGTGCTTTTAAACTACCTTGTAAAGATCAACAAAGAGTTGGGAATCACGATCGTGATGACATCCAGTGAGTTGAATGAGCTCCGCTCCGTCTGCGACCGGATCGCGATCATCGGACAGGGCAAGGTACAGGGGATTTTGAAACCGGATTCTCCAAATGTAGAGTTTGCGTTATTGATGTCCGGAGAAGGAGGAGAGAATCATGACTGAGGTTAAAAACAGAATTCGGGCGTTCGGATTTCCGAGAATGATCATTCTGGCATTCCTTGCGCTTCTGATCATTATGATGTTTATTTTGAATGTTCCGGTTCCGCTGACGATCTCCCAGTGTATCGTCCGTGTGGGAATCAATGTGGTCCTCGCCCTCGCGATGGTGCCTGGAATCATGGCCGGTACGGGAATGAACTTTGCGCTGCCGTTAGGGATTGAGTGCGGACTTTTAGCCGGTATGATCAGTCTTCAGTTCAACATGAAGGGCGTTCCGGGAATCTTTGCCGCGATGCTGATCTCCATCCCGTTCAGCGTTCTCGCAGGTCTTGCCTACAGCCAGCTGGTAAACCGCGTGAAGGGCAGCGAGATGATGGTATCCACATACGTCGGTTTCTCAGTCGTTGCGCTCATGTGTATCGGCTGGCTGGTACTTCCGTTCAACAACGCGTCCATCGTATGGCCGATCGGTGACGGACTCCGCACCACGATCACCTTGGAAGAGTGGTACGACCGCGCGCTCAACAAGCTCTGGGCGTTCTCCATCGGCGGGATCGACATTCCGGTGGGACTGATTCTCGTGATTGCAGTGTTCTGCATCCTTGTAAAACTGTTTATGAAGAGCCATCTGGGACTCATGATGAAGGTAGCAGGATCCAACCCGAATTTCGCGAAGGCGAACGGCGTAAAGGTCGATTCCATGAGAACCATGGCAACGATCATCTCCACAGTCCTCGGCGGTTTCGGAATCATCATCTATGCCCAGGGATTTGGATTCTACCAGCTGTACAACGCGCCGCTTATGATGGCGTTCCCGGCTATCGCCGCAGTGCTCATCGGAGGCGCCACACCGAGCCGCGTCAGCGTATTTAACGTCGTTCTCGGAACGATCATGTTCCAGAGCATGCTGGCGATCGCGGTTCCGGTTGCAAACAGCCTGATCCCGGAAGGAAACTTATCGGAGGTTGTCAGAACGATCGTCAGCAACGGCATCATCCTGTATGCGTTATCTCAAATGCAAGGAGGAAAGAAATGATGGAGAGTAAACATAAAAACAGAACAGGGGCTCTGATCAAGAAGCTTCTGATCGATAATGTTGTTACAATTCTGTTTGTGGTGATCTGTATCGCCGGAATCATTTTAGCGAACCAGCCGTTGTCCTATGTTATCGGTGAGATCTCGACGAGACTGTTCCGAAACCTGATCCTGATCCTTGCGCTTCTCGTTCCTGTATGGGCAGGCATGGGAATGAACTTCAGTATCGTCCTCGGCGCCATGGCGGCCCAGATCGGCATCATCGTATCGATCAACTTCTCCTTAAGCGGAGTTGCGGCGCTGACACTGGCATTTATCGTGAGTGTGCCGTTATCCCTGTTCTTCGGAAACTTGATCGGACGTCTGTTCAACCGGACAAAAGGCCAGGAGATGATCACAGGTATGATCGTCGGATTCTTCGCAAAGGGACTTTATGACCTCGTCTTTATGTTCTTATGCGGACCGGTGATCCCGGTGAAGAATGAGGCGCTGCTCCTGACAAACGGAATCGGTCTCACAACACCGATCAATCTTGATTCCGCGACAAAGGGCGCTCTCAACAAGATGTGGATGGTTTCCCTCGAGAAATTCTTATACGCGGACCTGATCATCACGATCGCGGTGCTTCTTATCAGCGCTCTCTTAAAGATCAGAAAGAAAAAAGAGGCGGTAAACTGGAAGAAACAGTACGGTCTTATCGCGGCAGTGATCGGCCTCATCACATACCGGGTTCTTCTCATGGCATCTGAGACCGTAAAATTTGCCCTGAACTTTACAGACGTTCCGGTGGCAACGGGAATCCTGATCGCCATCGTGGGAGCTTACATCACATTCCTCTCAAAGACGAAGCTCGGCAGTGATATCAACGCGGTCGGACAGAACCGGAATATCGCGATTTCCATGGGTATCCCGGCAGATAAGATCCGTATCACAGCGATCATGATCTCCACGTTGCTTGCGGCTCTCGGGCAACTGGTATTCATCCAGGATATCGGAAACTTTACGACATACACGGCGCATGAGAACGTTGGTACCTTCTCCATCGCGGCCCTCTTAGTCGGGGGCGCTTCTATCAAGAAGGCGAACATCGGACATGCGATCCTCGGAGCGTTATTGTTTCACACCATGTTCATCATCTCCCCGTTAGCAGGAAAGAACCTGTTCAATAACGCACAGTTAGGTGAGTACTTCCGCGTATTCGTCTGCTACGCGGTTATCGCTGTGGCACTTGCGCTTCATGCATGGAAGACAACGATGGCGAAGAAAGCGGAAGAAGAGGATATGGACGAAGAGAAAGAATAAAGAAAAGAATAAGAAAGATCCCGGTGTTTCGAAAAGCACCGGGATTTTTTTGTCCCCCAAAGCACTGTGTATCTGAGATGTGCAGAAAAAAGCAGTCCGCACGGAATGTGACGGACTGCATAAGAAGCTAAACATTTAAGAATCCCGGATTGGACTTTGCGACTAACTGGAATGCGGAGGACTTTGAACGCTCTAAGTGATAGAGAAGCTGTTCAGCGGCCTTGTTCCAGTTGCCTTTGAGGCACGGTTCCACGATCGCCATGTGCTCTTTAAAGGTCGCCTCCAGGCGGACATTGGAGATATTGCCTGTCATATAGCGGAAACGTTCGTTCTGGGTCTGGATCGTATCATAATTTCGGCGGATAAATTCGTTTGGGCAGGCGGACATGATCAGGGAATGGAAACGGTAGTCCAGATCGTAGAAAGAATCCTTGTCTCGGTAAAATTCCTTGCTTGGATCCCATTTCTGGAAGATATCATAGAATTCTCTCAACGCGGAGGCAGAAAGATTTGCCCCGTAATGGGTCAGCACGTATGGTTCATACATCATGCGGACCTCAAAGATCATATCGATATCATTTAAGGTCAGCGGACGTACAAGAATGCCACATTTCGGGCGGATCTCCAAAAGTCCCTCCTGTTCGAGACGGCTTAAGGC
>CAVIYT010000030.1:0-3668 GCA_963646925.1 Paludibacteraceae bacterium | reverse complement strand
GACAGAGATCATCCTCACACCCGGTACCCAGGGCGCTCTTTTCCTTGCAATGGGATCTCTGGTGGGAAGAGGCGACAAGGTTGCTATCGTTGAACCGGATTATTTTGATAATCGCAAACTCGTTGAATTCTTCGAGGGCGAGATCGTCCCGATCCACATGAACTGGAAAGAGGCTGTTCCGCATACCTCTGGCATCGATTTGAAAGAGCTTGAAGAGGGCTTTAAAAACGGCGTAAAACTCTTCCTCTACTCCAACCCGAACAATCCAACCGGCGCCGTCTTCTCAAAAGAAGAAGTTTCTGATATCGCCCGTCTCGCAAAGAAATACGATGTCGCGATCCTGGCAGACGAGCTCTACAGCCGCCAGATCCTTGAAAAAGATTTCACCTACACACATATGCGCGCGCTTCCGGAGAAACCTGACAAGCTTATCACCATCATGGGACCGTCTAAGACAGAATCCTTAAGCGGTTTCCGTCTCGGTGTCGGCTACGGTACCCCGGAGATCATCACCCGCATGGAAAAACTTCAGGCCGTCGTTTCCCTGCGCTGCGCGGGCTACAACCAGGCCGCATTCTACAGATGGTTCTCCGAGCCGGACGGCTGGATGGAGAAACGCATCGCGGACCACAGACAGATCCGTGACGATATCCTTGAAGTTATCAAATCCTGCTCGGGATGCTGGGCTCGTCCGACCGAAGGCGGAAGCTATATCTTCATGCAGCTGCCGAAATTAAAGGTCGATATCTTCCAGTTCACAAAGCTCTGCCGCGCGCAGGCAAGTGTCACCGTAACACCTGGTACCGAGTTCGGCAGACAGTACAGCGACTTTATCCGCATGAATTTCTCACAGGATCACGACAAAGCGGTCGATGCCGTAAAGAGGATCTGCCAGATGGTGGATATCTACCGCGCGTAGACACGGAATTCTTGCAATAACTGACGCGAATCTGATATACTGGACTCAGCACTTGATCGTTATTCAGAAAAACTATAGATTGGGGAGGTCACAACTATGACAAAAGAAGCAAATCCGATTCCGCAGGGAAAATATGTACCGGCAACCCGGTTCGGGAACATTATTTTCACCGCTGGAATGACATCAAGAAACAACGGTGTTTTAATCAAAACAAGTAAGATCACCGCTGAGACAGATCTCGAAGAATATAAGGAAGCAACTGTCCAGGCAGCCAAAAATGCCCTCACAGCCGCAAAAAACAAACTGACAGAGGGCGAACACATCGCCCAGATCATGCAGATCACCGTATATGTAAACTGTGAATCCAATTTCACAAAGCAGTCAAAGCTCGCCGATTTCGCATCCGAATATTTCTGCGAAGTTCTCGGTGATGCCGGCATCGGAAGCCGCGCAGCTGTCGGTGTCGCCTCTCTTCCGGGCAATGCGCCTGTGGAGATCTCAATTATCGCTGGTGCTTCTAAATAAGGAATTCCTCGAAATTTCCTATTACATAAGAAAAAGTCACTCCTTCATGAATATAAGTCAGATCCCTTCTGGGCATCCTACACATTCTGAAGCAGTGACTTTTTATGTTTTAACCGATTCCCCCAAGCAGCGCTCCCGTCACCAGCGCGATAAACGCCGCCGGAACCAGCACGAATTTTCCTAACGGGATAAACCAGCTTCCAATCGGTTTTTCCGTACCTTTATTGACCGCAGTGAGTGCGAAATCTTCCCCGGCAATCCAGAAGAACATGATCGCCGCAAGCATTGCGCCAAGCGGGCAGATATAGATGGATACCGCGTCCATCCAGCCGGAAACGATTCCCTGGATCATGAGCGCGACCACGCCGCCGAATCCCGCGATCACGATCACGGCATTCCGTCTCTTTAATCCAAACCGCTCCTGCATCATCTCTACAGGTGCCTCGTAGAGGTTTACCAGGGAGCTCAAGCCAGCGAACAGAACGCAGATGTAAAATACCATCTCAACGATCCGTCCGCCCGGCATTCCGTTAAACACGTTTAAAAGATAGATAAACATGAGTCCCGGTCCGTCGGAAGAAAGCTCCGCTCCCCCTGCCGCCATGCCCGGAATAATTACAAGTGCTGCAAGGAGTGCCGCCAGTGTATCAAACACCGCGACATTTCTCGCGGAACTCACAACATTTTCTTCATCACTGAGATAGGAACCGTAGATAACCGTTCCATTTCCCGCAATCGACAGGGAGAAGAACGCCTGACCAAAGGCGTAGATCCAGAGTCTCGGATTTAAAAGTCCCTGCGGATTCAATGTGAAAATATACCGGTATCCGTGTTCGGAACCCGGCAGCGTGAAAATATAAGCACCCAGACCCAGGAACAATACAAATAACAGCGGCATCATGACCTTATTCGCCTTCTCGATTCCGCCCGCGATCCCGTAAGCCATGATCACTGCCGTCACGATCATTGCGATCACCTGCCAGAGGTTATTTCCGAAAGACGATGCCGTTCCCCCGAAGAGCCCGCCGATGGCGTCCATATCCTGTCCCATCTGAAACAGGCCGCCTGTGATCGCGAGAAACGCGTATTTAAAGATCCATCCTACAACTACCGTATATCCGATCGCCAGCGCTAATGATCCGAGAACCGGAATCACACCGATTACCTCACCGGTACGCTTATTTCCAGTGCGGATCTCCGTACATTTTCCGAAGGCCTTGATCGGTCCACTCTTCGCCGCGCGCCCCAACGCCATCTCCTCGATCACGCCCGTGGACGCGATCAGTACCACAAACAGTACATACGGCAGCAAGAACGTCATTCCGCCCCAGTCTGAGACCATATACGGAAATCGCCATATGTTTCCTATACCGACCGCCGACCCGATACAGGCCAGCACAAAGCCGGTACGGCTCTTAAATCCATCTCTGTTCTTCCCCATTCCCAATATTCCTTTCCATTTCTTCCCGGACCTCCCCTGAAATTACCCTTTCATTTTTGAGCATTCCTCCAAAATCACTTAAATTCAAATTTTCCTTATTTTCCGGGCAATAAATCTATGATATCATGGTAGAGAAAAATTTACAAGGGCAGGTAGCTTTCCTATATAATTTCACGGCCTGAATGATATGTTACCATGATCGATCAAATATATTTTTATGAATGTTTCAATAATACAGAAATTAGTTCATTCATATTGGAAACAACAACTCATATTTCTACTGCATAAGAGGATCAACGAATAACTATGAAAACACTCCAATTTGAAGATAAAAAAGAGCAGAATCTGGATAAACTCCTGCATATCAAGACCACCGGCCGCGATGACTCCAACGCTGACCAGTTCCGCTATCCCTACGAACCGACCCCATACTCTGTTCTGGAACGTCTCGCTTACAGCGGACTGATCAGAAAAGGAAATACAGTCTTAGACTACGGCTGCGGAAAAGGCAGAGTCGACTTCTTTCTCTCCTACCAGACGAGATGCCGTTCCATCGGCGTAGAGTACGATGAGAGGATCTATGAAAAGGCCATGGAAAACCATTCCTCCGCCGTATCTTCCGGCAAAGTCTCCTTCGAACCTGCCAACGCGGAGACCTTTTCCGTTCCGGAATCTGTGGACCGCATCTACTTCTTCAATCCTTTTTCCGTCACACTCCTTCAGTCCGTTATCTCCAGAATCCTAGATTCCTATTATCATGCGCCGCGGCAGATCCTACTCTTC
>CAVIYT010000029.1:0-6870 GCA_963646925.1 Paludibacteraceae bacterium | reverse complement strand
CTCGCATCCACCTCTTCGATTTTTTTATTAACCTTCAATACATTGCAGGTTAAACATTTTTCTTCTTGACTACTCATTATAAATTTTATATTATAAACATGAGAAATGGTTTTTTTGTCGTGTACAGCTTTATTGCTCAAGCGGGTAGCTCGTTTCTTTTTTTATATCTATTATATCATGAATAATCACCATCTTCTTGCCATCACACATTTCAATTACATCAATTTTTCTTTCCATAAAAATATCCTCCTATACAGCTCCTTCACGGATCTATATAAGAGGATATCATTTGTCAATCAGGATTTCATTGGACTGTTAGTCCAAAACAGGCTACGCAGCCTTCTGGCTGATTTTCTCATAATATGCGGCAAGCCGCCGCTGCATGGATCGTGAACAATACAGTTCTGCATCCCACAATACTGGTCTCACATTTTTCTTTACTAAAAAATCTTCCATATGGACATTCAGCAATTCACTGAGCATAAATAGATGATCTACCGACGGCAGAATCAGTCCCTTATACCATCTGTAAACAGGCTGGACACATGATAAGTGCAGATACTCCTGAATCATACGCGGAGTATATCCTCCAGCCTCAAGCATACTTTTTAATCTGATTCCAGTCTGCTTCATGTCGATATTAGGATACGTTGTTTTAGGAATCATAGGCATCAGTCCTCCAGCCTCGGCCCAATCTCCTTCGGAATCGGACACTCATAGACGCCGTTGGTCTCCGCCATCCACTCATCATGTGCCTTCTTCAAGATCTCCGGGCTTTCCATCGTCTTAAGCGCAGCCAATGCCATCGCCTCCCCCGCGTTCAGCATCGCTTTATGCGCGATCTCCGTATTTCCGTGGGCGGTCATCTGCCAGGTGTGGGCGGCAGTTCCTAAGGTTGCTGTGGCTGTTGTACACATCGCTGTCGGGATCACATAGCTGGCATCGCCGACATCGGTGGAGCCGGCCTGGACTTTGTCGGTCCAGATAAGCGGTGCGATGGATGTGTGGAGCGGGTGCGCTTCGATCTCATCCATTTGGGCAGCGCCGAAGAGTTTCCGCAGCGAAGCTCTCTTTGCTTCTAGTTCCTCCTCATTCGCGGTCTCGTGGAAGAATTTTGATGCCAGGGCGAAATCCGCCTCGTCGTATTTGGGGGCACCGATCTCCTCCATGGACTCGTGGAGAACTTCTGAGAGGACATGGTTCGGGATATAGTCGGAAAGTCCGGCGTAGAGCTCGTATGTCATCTCGGTTCCGGACATCTTCGCGGCGCCTTCCGCCACATCGACGACGCGCTTGTAGATTTCCTTCACCTGCCATGACTTCGGCGCGCGGATAAAGTAGTGGACTCTGCTGTGGCCCTGGACAACGTTCGGGGCGATTCCTCCGACATCGCGGTACGCGTAGTGGACTCTCGCGTCGGAGATGATGTGCTCGCGAAGGTAGTTGACGCCGACACTCATGAGTTCCGCAGCGTCCAGGGCGGAACGTCCAAGTTCCGGGGCTGCCGCCGCATGGGAGGTCACGCCTTTAAAGTTGAAGAACACGCTGACATTCGCGAGAGTGGACTCGGACCAGATCGCGTTCTTATCGCCCGGATGCCATGTAAAAGCGGCGTCCACGCCGTCAAAGACACCTTCTCTTGCCATGATCGCCTTTCCGTCGCCTTTTTCCTCGCTCGGACAGCCAAAAAGGATCACGGTTCCCACTTCCGGGTGTTCCTCGATATAAGCTTTTACAACGAGCGCTGCCGCCATGGCACCTGCGCCGAGGAGGTTATGTCCGCATCCATGTCCGTCCGGGTTCTCCCCGGCGGCTTTCTTTCTCGTTGTACAGCCGCCTTCCTGGGACAGTTCCGGCAGGGCGTCATACTCAGCGAGGAATCCGATCACCGGCTTTCCGCTTCCGTATGCAGCCTTGAACGCGGTCGGCATACCGCCGACGCCCATCTCCACTTGGAATCCCTCTTTTTTCAGGACTTCCTCATAGAGCTTCGCGGTCTTAAATTCATGGAATCCGACCTCCGCGTAGCCGAAAATTTTATCGCTCACGTCGACGATCAGGTCCTTTTTATCTGAGACTGCTTTTAAGACAAATTCTTTTTTATCCATAGCGTTCCTTCCCCTTTTCATATTTTTTCTAAAAATTCTTCCAGCCAGCTTCATGAGATGCATAGCCGTTTTTCATTTCCATTTAGAAATTTCCCCTGTTTCCATATCTCTTTGGTTTGACATATTCACTCATTTGCTATACACTTGATTATACTATTTTCACAGGATTTTACAAAGTTCCTGTTTACATCACGTTATAACTGAATCGTTATAAATATTCCAATTCATGTATTACATGAACTGGAACTGATTTAACCGGTGCTTCACATTCCAAGCTCATCAATAAGTATTCTCAGAAAGGAGCTCCACCGCCCACTATGAACCTTCAAAACATGGAATACCTCATAGAGATCTCAAACTGCGGCTCCATCTCCGCCGCCGCGAAACGCCTCTTCGTAACCCAGCCGTATCTCAGCAAGGTCCTCAGGGAGACAGAAAAAGAGTACGGTCTCACGATCTTCACCCGCGGAAAGAACGGAATCGTGCCCACAGAGACCGGCCGCCTGTTTCTCGACATGAGCCGGGATCTTTTAGAACACGCGAACCATTTCCGGGAGACTTTTAAGGAACACTCCGACTCCTTCCGCCTTCGGATCTCCGCAAGCAGCTGTTCCCACGCAAATGACGCCTTTATCCGCATGACGAACGCCCACGCCGATACGCCGTTCCGTTTTTTCTACCGGGAGATGACCAGCACCGAGGTCATTGAAGACCTATACACGAACCGGGCGGATATCGGCTTTATCATGTACCCGTCCCATCGGTCGGAAAAGATCCGGGAACTTCTCGCGCTGCGTCACCTGGAGGAACATCTCCTGTTCCGCTCCCCGACCCAGTTCTTCTGCCGGACTGGACATCCGATCCTCACTGAGCTCGGTGACCTGACGCCGGAGAAGCTGTACCAGTACAACTTTGTCCTGTATCCCAGCGAAAATCTCTACACAAATGCCCCGGAAAGCGTGTATGATGACGAGACAATCCAGCTCATCAACTGGAACCAGATCACCCAGAGCATCTACGTCAACAGCCGCGCCTCTCTCCATGACCTGATCCAGCGGACAGATTACCTTGGAATCGGCATGACTCCGATCCGGGAACAGGAGCGCAATTACAATATCGTCTCATTTCCGCTGCCGGAATGGCTGCGGCGTGAGGATGGACAGAGGGACGATTATGTCTGCTCCTATGTCTTCCAGAAAGGTGCGCAGCTGCCGAAAGCCGCAGAGATGTATATTTCCACGCTGGAGGAATATTATGGGGCGGAATCCGGGTATGAAGAAACGTATTCGGAAAATAAAAACTCTTAAAATCATTCTGTGTACATCTTGCAGGACCCGCCGCGCCGGATTCCTGCCAAGTACATGGAATCTAAAAAGGATGCGCCTTGGTACATTCTCGTGCCGAGCGCTGTCGCTTACGACAATCTACATCTTCGCGCGAGTACGCATAAAAAAGCTCCCAGAAAGACCACATCCATTCACAGTCTCTCCGGGAGCTTTTCTATGTCCGTTCTGACCAGCTATTTTTACACAGCCAGTCCAGACAATGATTCATTTTATATCTTTCACAGTGTTCCGATCTTCACTGCTTTTATCCCCACATCCGGGAATCTTACATCATCTTATCCACCATGCCCATCAGCTCATCACCGACAGCTTTGGACTTCGCCTCAGCGTCATCTAAGGATGTTCCCTTAACGCCATAGTAGAATTTGATCTTCGGCTCGGTTCCGGACGGGCGGATGCAGAGCCATGCGCCGTCGTTCATGTCGTAGTAGAGAACGTTGGACTCCGGAAGGCCTGTCTCTTTTACTTCGCCTGTGGCAACGTCTGTGATCGTGTTCTTCTTGTAGTCACGGACAGAAGTTACCTCGTAGCCGCCAAGTGCCTTCGGCGGATTCTTGCGGAAGTTTTCCATGATCTCCTGGATCTTCGCAAGTCCCTCGATGCCCTTTAAGCCGATGGATTTTACGGTATCTTTGTAGTAGCCGTACTTCTCGTACATGGCAACCATCGCATCCCATAAGGTCATGCCTTTTTCCTTATAGTAAGCGGCAGCCTCGCAGAGGGCAGCTGTTGCGGAGATCGCGTCCTTATCGCGGGCATATGTACCGATCAGGCAGCCGTAGCTCTCCTCCATGCCGAACATATAGGTTCCTTTGCCTGTTGTCTCTTCTTTTAAGATCTGCTGGCCGATGTACTTGAATCCAGTCAGAACCTCGACAAGCTTGCAGCCGTAGTGTTTCGCAACAGCGTCAACCAGGTTTGTGGTAACGATGGATTTTACGACTTCGCCGTCAGCCGGAATCTTTCCTGCTGCCTGTTTCTGGCTTAATACATAGTCACATAACAGGGAGCCGGACATGTTTCCGGTAAGCGGGATATATTCGCCGGACTTTGTATCTTTTACATAGACACCGAGACGGTCCGCATCCGGGTCTGTGGCGAGAACGAGGTCCGCGTTCTTCTCTTTCGCAAGCTTTAAGCCAAGCTCAAATGCCTCGACAGCTTCCGGGTTCGGGTAGCTGACGGTCGGAAAATCTCCGTTCGGGAGTTCCTGTTCCGGTACTACATAGACATTCTCAAAGCCGATCTCTTTCATCACGCGGCGGGCCGGGATATTTCCTGTTCCGTGAAGCGGGGTGTAGACGATTGTGATGTCTTTCTGCATGCGATTGATTGCTTCCTGATTAACGACCTGGTCTTTTACCTGGGCGATGTATTTGTCATCGATCTCTTTTCCGATGACCTGGAATTTTCCGCTCTTTAAAGCTTCTTCTTCCGTTGTTGTCTTGACGGTGGAGAGGTCCTCGATTGCGAGAACTTCGGCGGTTACGCCTTTGTCGTGCGGCGGTGTGAACTGTGCGCCGTCCTCCCAGTATACCTTGTATCCATTGTATTCCGGCGGGTTATGGCTCGCGGTGATATTGATACCTGCGATACATCCTAACTCGCGGACTGCGAAGGACAGCTCCGGTGTCGGACGCAGGGATTCGAATTTATATGCCTTGATGCCGTTTGCGGCCAGTGTCATCGCTGCTTCCATAGCGAATTCCGGGGACATGTGGCGGGAATCGAACGCGATCGCAACGCCCTTGTCGGCTCCGCCCTGTTTGATAATATAGTTAGCAAGCCCCTGGGTCGCGCGGCGGACAGTATAGATATTCATACGGTTGATTCCGGCTCCGATAATTCCGCGAAGTCCCGCGGTACCGAATTCCAGATCCATATAGAAACGTTCCTTGATCTCATTCTCATCGTCTGCGATTGCCCGAAGCTCTTCTTTCGTCTTTTCGTCAAAGTACGGATTGGCAAGCCATTCCTGGTAGATCTTCATGTAATCCTTCATGTTTTGACTCCCCTCATGCATTATTTTCCTGGGGCGGAAAATGGTAATTCCGACCACCTGCAATATACGTTCATTATATTACATTTCAGGTAAAAAATAAAGCGTTACCGTCAGCGGACAGGAATTTTCTAAACCGTTAATTTCCATATAATACAGAGTCGGCATATCCATCTCCTATATAAACCATAACAATCTGATATCGGATTGGGTCATAATCCACTTGTTTTCATATAGAAAACATTTTATAATGAAATTGTATAAAGCAATAGGCTTTTTATAGCGAAAAAATAATATATTATATAAAGAGAGGGTTACATATGGAAAACTATAAGAGCAAACTTGTAACTGCGGAAGCTGCAGTCGCAGCAGCCGTAAAAGATGGTGACTGGGTCGATTATGGATTTGCCGGCGGATACCCGGAGCTTCTTGATAAAGCCCTGGCTGCAAGAAAAGGCCATTTAAAAGACGTAAAGATCCGCTGCGGTCTCGTGATCCGTCCGCGCATCGAGGTCGTTGAGGCTGACCCGGAGCAGGAAAGCTTCTCCTACTACAGCTGGCACATCGGCGATTATGAGCGTAAACTTCAGACCCGCGGTCTTGTACAGTTCATGCCGATCGTTCTCCGTCTTCTTCCGACACTCTACCGTCAGCGCTACATTAAGACAGATGTTGCTTTTGTCTCTGTATCCGCACCGGATGAGAACGGCTACTGTGGTCTCGGTATCTCCAACTTCACATGGAAGACGATCATCGAGAGTGCAAGAACCGTTGTTTTCGAGATCAATGAGCATTATCCGAAGCTTCAGGGTGTAGATGGTTCCCACCGTGTCCATATCTCCCAGGCTGATTACATCGTAGAAGGCGAGCATGAGCCGCTTCCGCTTCGTACTTACAAAGCTCCGTCCGAGACAGATATCAAGATCGCAAAACTCGTAGTAAACGAGATTCCGGACGGCGCAGTTCTCTCCCTCGGTGTCGGCGGTGTTCCGTTCACGATTGCTAATATGTTAGCTGAATCCGATCTTAAGGATCTCGGCTGCCATACCGGAACCATCAGCGACGCTTACTTAAACCTCTGGAAGGCAGGAAAGCTCACAAACGCAAAGAAAGAGTTCGATACAGGTCTCTCCACATGGAACCTTGCGATGGGATCCCAGGAGTTCTATGACTGGATCGCTGAGAATCCGCAGCTCTTCCACCCGGCTGACCTCGACTATGTACATAACCCGATGCGTATCGGAACCATGAAGAACGTCATCAGCATCAACGGCGGCGTACAGCTTGACCTCATGGGCCAGGAGAACGCTGAGTCCGCAGGAACCCGCCAGCTCTCCGGTATCGGCGGCCAGATGGATTTCCTTGAGGGCGCTTACCGTTCTGAAGGCGGAAAGGGATATATCTGCATCAACTCCGC
>CAVIYT010000028.1:0-8947 GCA_963646925.1 Paludibacteraceae bacterium | reverse complement strand
CCTCTCTCGCGTGTTTGTTTCCGTTGTAGGAAGCCGGCAGATATTCAAGAACCATCTCGATGGCCTGGAGCGCCAGCGGATCTGTAAACGGTCCGTTTAATGTGGAAACATACGCCTCGATGGCGTGGGTCAGGGCATCCATACCGGTATAGGCAACCTGTTTCACCGGAAGTCCCATAACGAGATCCGGATCCACGATCGCAACGTCCGGGGTAATATTAAAGTCAGCCAGCGGATATTTTACACCTGTCTGATAGTTTGTGATAACAGAGAACGCAGTCACCTCAGTAGCTGTACCGGATGTGGACGGAATCGCAGCAAATTTTGCTTTCTGTCTCAGTTCCGGGAAACTGAACGGAGTGATCAGGTCTTCGAATGTAATATCCGGGTATTCGTAGAACGCCCACATTGCCTTTGCCGCGTCGATCGGGGAACCGCCGCCCATGGATACGATCCAGTCCGGCTCGAATCTGCGCATCGCTTCCGCGCCTCTCATAACGGTCTCCACGGATGGATCCGGCTCTACGCCCTCAAAGACTTCCACTTCCATTCCGCCTTCTTTTAAGTAATTAACGGCTTTGTCAAGAAATCCCTGGCGTTTCATTGATCCGCCGCCGACAACGAGGAATGCCTTCTTTCCCTTAAGATTTTTAAGCTCTTCAAGACATCCTTTTCCATGATAAATATCTCTCGGTAATGTAAATCTTGCCATATGTTCCGTTCTCCTTTCACGCTCTGTCATTACAGACGGTTATGTTGCTTTTACATTCAATAGCTTTCAGTAAAGTGATGGCTGTTGCTGCTCTGTTTTTCAACATCCCAGTCATCTGTTTTATTTCCCTTACCTTTAAGGATATTATATCATTGTTAATAAATTAACACAAGTGTTTTCCTGTTAATATATCAACAATTTGAGGTGCCTCAACTTCATTTTCTATTCATTTTCTATTATTCGCTTGAAATGTCATAGATGTCTCCCAGCAGGATCCGCTCCCCTTCCTCTAAGATCAGCAGATGATTCTCCTCGTCCACTCTCTTTATATGTCCAGACATAGTCACATATGCCCCGCCGTCCTTCTTTTCGTCTGGGACAAAAAATGTCACCGTAATTTCCGGATGGAGTTCTCTTTCTTCCAGAACCAGCCGCATCTTCTCATTCAGCTTTTCTTTTTCGTACTCGTCTAACTCGATCCGCTTTTCCGTGATCCGTTCCGTCTCTTTCAGTACCGCGCCAAATCCGGTGAGCGCCGCAAATGGCGCGAACTGGGCTGCCCGGTCCCCCACCGGCATCCGGGTGTGCTTTGATTCTTTCGGATACGGAAGATCGATGATATCCTTATATTTCTCCCATGTACTCAAGCCCTGTGACCTCCGATCTGGCTGTTTCGCTTTACTGCGGTCGCGCCCTCTTCCAGGTTCATTCCCTTTAAGATCGCGTTCTTTCCAAACTTCTTCTTGATCTCCAGAACCGCCTGCTGCATCCGCTTTTCCCGCGCCATTTCTTCCTCTTCCTTCTTTTTCTGCTCTACCTGCGCGCCGTAATCGGTAAAGAGATCCAGCTGCTCATACTCTTCTTTCTTTTGCTCCGCTCCCTCACTGACAACATGGTTTGCGGAAAGCGCGATCCGGCGCACCAGGAGTTTGGGGTTCATGATCTCATCATAGAGCTCCATCACCGCTTCCGTGATCCGTTTTGTGGAGGACGTCTGTCCGCCTAGATTCTTAGAACCATGGGCATGTTTTGGGATCCGTCTTCCATAGCGGTCCGTAGATATCTCTCCGCTGTAGTTCTTTCCCCGCTTTGAATCTGTCAAGTTTTCGATATCGTATCCAACGGTCAGAACCACCTGGTCCGCTGTCAGCTTCTTGTCCACAAGATCCAGAGCCAGAAGGTCCGCCATCTCACGCACCACAAGTTTCGCCTTTTCAACCGTGTACGGACAGGCAAGGACCTGACCAGAGCCGACACTATGGTTCTCTGGGCGGTACGCCTTGACATCCGCGATCGTACACGGCTCATATCCCCAGGCGTGATCGATCAGAAGTTCCGCGTTGACACCGAACATCCGGTACAGAAGATCTTCATTATAATAGTCCTTATCATTTCCAAGGGAACATCTGGCGATATCCCCCATCGTGTAGATTCCGTGCTCTTCCAGCTTTTTCGCATACCCCCGTCCCACACGCCAGAAATCCGTCAGCGGACGATGCCCCCAGAGATATCTCCTGTAGCTCATCTCATCCAGTTCCGCGATGCGCACTCCATCCGCGTCCGGCTCAATGTGCTTCGCCATAATATCCATTGCGATCTTGCAGAGATAAAGATTTGTTCCAATTCCCGCAGTGGCCATGATTCCGATCTGTTCCTGCACATCCCGGATCATCCTCGTTGTCAGCTCATGGGCCGTCAGATGATATGTTTCCAGATAGGAAGTCAAGTCAATAAAGACTTCGTCGATGGAGTAAGAATGAATATCTTCCGGTGCCACATACTTTAAATAGATCTGGTAGATTTCTGAACTTTTCTCCATATAGTGGACCATCCGCGGCGGCGCGGCGATAAAATCCAATGCTAATTCCGGTCTCTTTGCCAGTTCCACCGCATCGCAGGAACTTCCCGTAAATCTTCCGCCGGGCACCCGTCTTTTTCTCTCCCGGTTCACCTCTTCCACTTTCTGCTCCACCTCAAAGAGGCGCGCTCGCCCGGGAATCCCATACGCTTTCAGGGAAGGAGACACCGCAAGACAGATCGTTTTCGAAGTCCGGCTCCGGTCCGCAACCACAAGGTGTGTCGTCATCGGATCCAGCTTTCTGTCCACCACCTCCACAGAGGCATAGAATGACTTCAGATCGATCGCAACGTAGATCCTGTCTGACTTATCTGCTGTATTCATTCTATCTGCCATACTCCGTCTCCTTTCCAATGTCAATTTTCCTTTTTCCCGCATACCTTCATAAAATACATGTCGTCACAAAACATTTGTAAATCATCAACATCTGTGGCGTCACCAAAGCAGGTAAACCACCATGTACTATCACTCGACATACCCAACAGGTAAAATAGCCATTTTATTTTCAACTAATTATAAGTCCGCTCATTTATTTTGCGCTCACCGGCAAAATCATATTCAAAAACTCCTTATGCGGTCTCGCAGGATCCGCCTCAAACGTCTGAATTCTTCCATTATCCGGTCCTCTGTCCTTAAACGCCGGAAACATAAATCCGCAGACCGGCATACCCGGCTCATAATCCCCGCTCACCGGGCACACCGCACAGATCAGGAAACGGTAAACCTCCTCTGATTCCCAAAGACTTTCCTTATCTTTCGCCTTTCTCGGCACATCATAATTCCCGTGAAAGAAATAGACCGCGTAATCCCCGGATGCCTGATACTTTTCCCCGAACACTTCATAAAAAATATCAAGCAGCGCGTCATTCTTTAACTCGCACTCCCGCAGCGCGCAGAGCAGCTGCCACACACTCCCCGGCTTTTTCTCCTCCGCCGCAAAGACATACTCTTTCAGCGCCACATTTGTCTCGGAAAAAGGAATCATCTTTGCGATATCAAGGTTCTTCTGCTGGTCCGGCAGGGAAAGCTGGCGGAAGTTCTTATTAAATGTCCCATCCACAAACCCGTCCCGGTCCAGATACGCCCCGGCGATCCGGTCAAAGCAGTTCCTCTTTAACGTCATTCTTCTCGTAAGTTCCAGCATATCTTCACGGTTGATCTGATTCATATATCTTCTCCGACCTCTCTATTATTTAGTACTGTCCTTTATTCAGACTTATCCTTCATGACCCACTGCTCCAAAAGCCCTACCTAAACTGCCACCAGCAGCTTCTTCTGGATACGTGGCAGCTGAAAAAAACTTCGGCTTTCCTAACATAATTTATCTCGATTCCAGACTTAATCTTCCCTGAAATCTTATATCTCCATTATACAATTAGAACATATGTTCGTCAAGTGATTCTGTCTTTTATCATATCAGAATCTGCCGCCAGCTTCTTCCAAATGCACAGCAGCAAAAAAGATCCCGCAGAGCATTCTCACGCCCCACAGGACCTTCCTCACTTCTTTCTTCAATTTAGATGGAATGCTGTCTCACATACTCCCAGGTATAAGTGCCGCTCTTTCCTTCATCCTCAAGGATAAACGGTGTGATCTCCTTATATCCCTCATCCTCCATCATATTCGCCGCCTCAAGACATGACTCAAGGTTATTCTCAAAATCAACAGAGATATACGGATTCTTATCGGAATCCCCGTTGCCGTCCTGATCAAAATGCGCAATAGCGTACTGCATATTGGTAACTTCCTTCCTCATTAAATATTTTAAATTGTCCTGATTATAGCATAACGCGAATGGAATAGCAAGCTAATATTAGTAATTATTACTGTTTTATATTATCTATATTCCTATTCCAACACTTCCACCCGACAAAAATGCTCTTTCGTCTTCCGGTCATAACTGATCCCGACCGCCAGAATTCTTCCTGTATACTTCTGCTGCTCCCCAAGTTTTCCTTTCAACCGCATCGCATAATTCTTTTTCCTGATCTGTGCGATCGCGTCCTCCGGTGCAGCATCTACTTTCAGTTCCAGAATCATTGCGTCCGCATTCTTTCGTTCCAGATAGAAGATAAAGTCCACATAACCTTCTCCTGCCTTATCTTCCCGCTCCACCCGGTACCGGTCTCTGGCTGCCAGATAGACGAGATTTACGATTGCAGAAAGTTCTATTTCACTATTGTAGGACAGAATCGGTGATTCCGAATCATGGGCATATTTCAATATTTCTGCCATGGTCTGTGTATCTCCCGCCAGCGTTGCTTTCAGCATTTTTTCTGATTCCCGCGCAAGGTTATACACATATCCAAACGACTCTTTTGACATTAACAGCATGCGAAACTGATCCATGATCTCCCTGTTCGGAATAAACACTTTCCCATCTTCATATGTCAAAAGTCCATAGATCACCATCGCCGAATAGATCTCATCCTTCGTATTGAGCTTCATTGCAGTCGCCGCATAGTTCTGGATCTCGATATCAATTCCCTCACCTGTGATCATCAGGACGATATCATCCCGGACTGCCTCCACATTGTTGCGGATATAGTAAAAGATCTCATCATATGGCCCGGAACTCGTCCAATAATTCCGCACCTGGTTATCTGTCAAGGCACATACAATGGAGCGGGGATTGTAAATCATATCTCCACCGGCTGTATGGTATCCGTCATACCATGTTTTCAGATCATCTCTCGTAATTCTGGGATTTCTCACGGTATTCCGATAGTTTTCGTAAAGTTCATCTACCTCAAAATCCAGGAAGCCAAAAAATTCGCTGAATCGAACTGATGTCGCCATATCATATTCCAGAAACATGTTTAATTCCGATCCACTGGAATACTTTGCAATTGGGAGAACTCCCGTCATATATGCCAGTTCCACATAGACCTCCCCTTTTAGCAGGGACTTTAAAAACAGCAGATACTCTTTCTGGTCTTTTTCTGTAACAAAGTCCATATGAAACGGCGCGTCCCATTCATCAATGACAAAAATATACTTTTCGTTCTTCTCCTGATAAATCATATTGAGCAGGTCCCAGACCGCCTTTTCCGGGTCGATCTGCAGATCCGGGTATGCCTGGCAAAGATCCGTCTTTAAGCCGGATAAGACCCTCGTAATATATGCGTCATATGAGGTGCATTTTTCCGGCACTTTACTGAAATCAATATAGATAATATTGTGCTGATTCAGATGTTTCTGATAGCCGGGATCCCTCGCGATCTCCAGTCCCGCAAAGATATCACCCGCATTCTCCGCTTTGTCAAAGAAGGCCCCCACCATGTTTGCCATGACAGTCTTGCCGAATCTCCGCGGTCTTGTAATACATAAAAATCGTTCCGTCGTATCCATGGAAAGAAAAAGTTCGCTCAGCAAAGCTGTTTTATCCATGAAGTATCTCCCCGAAACAGCTACTTTGTATGCGTCATATGGAACTTTGCTGTTTAAAAACATTCCCATTGTTTTTCCTCTCTTTCCCATTGGAATATGCCCTTTTTATTATTTCCAGTATAATCTATCTCAGACAGGAAATCAACTAACCAAGGCTGTCTTCAAAACTCTAAAATCTCCCCAAGCTTCTTCCTCGGTCTCATCCCCGGCGCCTCATCCGGATATCCAAGCGCCACGGCGCTGATCAGCTGATCTTCTGTTCCCAGGCATGCGGTCAATTCTTCATAGGCAAAACATGTATTCGCGATCCAGAGTGTCCCCAGTCCCATCTCCTGTGCACGCAGGATCATGTTCTGGATTGCAGCACCGATGGAGAGGGAATCACAGATCTCCGAAACTCTCGCGTCGTTATCTACCGGAAGAAACGGCGATTTCCCGTTTGTGTTTAAAACAGCGATCACCACCGGCACTTCCTCCATGATCCGCAGGGTGTTTTTCGCGTCCGGGAGACCAAAACCTGATTTCGGCAGCGGAGTGATCCGCTTCATCTCCCGCTCAAGACCGACGCGCATCGCGGACGTGAACTTTTCCTTTGCTTCGCCCTCCAGAACGATGAATTTCCACGGCTGGCGGTTCTTCGCGGACGGGGCCATCCGGGCGGCATCCACGATCTCCTCGATCATTTCATGGGACACTGCGTCTGTTTTGTACTTTCTGATACTTCTGCGGTCATAGATTGCGTGTTTTTCCATTGTATTTTCCTCTGTTTCTTCCTAATAAAATATGATTTTTGTCCATATAAGTCATTTTGAACCTATTATACCCTAAAAATCCACAAAAACAAAGGCTTTCGGCTTCTTGACAATCCTATTTCTTCACGCTATAATACAGTGAATGTAAAGCTAGAAATTATAAAGGGGCATTCTGCCCCGAAACAATAAGAAAGGTAAGACGTCATGGCTGATAAGAAACATATTTTAACTTATGCAGGACTGAAAAAATACGAGGATGAACTTCAGGATCTGAAAGTAAACCGCCGTCGTGAGATTGCCCAGAAGATCAAAGAGGCAAGAGAACAGGGAGACTTATCCGAGAACGCTGAGTACGATGCAGCAAAAGACGAGCAGAGAGATATCGAGTTAAGAATCGAAGAGCTCGAGAAACTGTTAAAGAACGCGGAAGTCGTTGTTGAGGACGAGGTAAACCTTGACAAGATCAACGTTGGATGTATCGTAAAAGTTTACGATGTAGATTTCGACGAGGAGATGGAATTCAAGCTCGTTGGTTCCACAGAGGCAAACAGCCTTGAGAACAAGATCTCCAACGAATCCCCGGTCGGACACGCACTGATCGGCAAACGCGTCGGCGACGTTGTTGACGTTGAGACACAGTCCGGAATCATTCAGTACAAGGTACTTGATATTAAGAGAGTAGACTAAAGGAGAAAAGAAAAGTGGCTGAACAGCAGAATCAGAACAAGAATGCAAATGCAAAAGAGCAGGACATCCACCAGCTCTTAAAGGTGCGCCGCGAAAAGCTTGCTGAGTTACAGGCAGATGGCAAGGACCCGTTCCAGATCACAAAGTATGATCAGACAGCTCACAGCGCAGATATCAAAGATAATTATGCAGAATTTGACGGAAAGGAAGTTTCCATCGCCGGACGTATCATGTCCAAGCGTGTCATGGGTAAAGCTTCTTTCTGCAACGTCCAGGATCTCAAGGGCAACATCCAGTGCTATGTATGCCGCGATGACCTCGGCGAGGATTCCTACAAAGACTTCAAGAGAATGGATATCGGCGATATCGTCGGCGTCAAGGGCTTTGTATTCACAACAAAGATGGGCGAGATCTCTGTTCATGCCCATTCCGTAACACTGCTCTCCAAGAGCTTACAGATCCTTCCGGAGAAGTACCACGGACTTACAAACACAGATACCCGTTACCGTCAGAGATACGTTGACCTGATCATGAACGAGGACGTTAAGAAGACATTCGTTATGCGTTCCAAGATCATCAGCTGCATCCGCAGATACTTAGATGACCTCGGATTCCTTGAGGTCGAGACTCCGATGCTCGTTGCAAACGCAGGCGGCGCTGCTGCAAGACCGTTCGAGACACACTACAACGCTCTCGATGAGGATGTTAAACTTCGTATCTCCCTTGAGCTCTACTTAAAGAGACTTATTGTCGGCGGTATGGAGCGCGTTTACGAAATCGGCCGTGTATTCCGTAACGAGGGTCTTGATACAAGACACAACCCGGAATTCACCCTGATGGAGTTATACCAGGCATACACTGACTACCAGGGAATGATGGATCTCACAGAGAACATGTTCCGCCATATCGCACAGCAGATCTGCGGATCCACAACGATTCCGTACGCAGATGTTGAGATCGACCTTGGAAAGCCGTTCGAGCGTCTTACCATGATCGATGCGATCAAGAAATACACAGGTATTGATTTCAACGAGATCACTACAACTGAGGAAGCAAAGAAATTAGCGGATGAAAAGGGCGTTCACTACGAGGATCGTCACGTTCGCGGCGACATCATCAACCTCTTCTTCGAGGAGTTCGTTGAGGAGCACCTGATCCAGCCGACATTCATCACAGACCACCCGATCGAGATCTCCCCGCTTACCAAGAAGAAACCGGAGCATCCGGAGCAGGTTGAGCGTTTCGAGCTCTACATCTACGCTCGTGAGATGTGCAACGCATACTCCGAGTTAAACGACCCGATCGACCAGAGAGAGCGTTTCAAAGCACAGGAAGCTGCTTTCGCCGCTGGTGATGAGGAAGCAAACCACACCGATGAGGACTTCTTAAATGCCCTCGAGATCGGTATGCCGCCGACCGGTGGTATCGGATACGGCATCGACCGTCTTGTAATGTTATTTACAAACTCCCCGGCGATCCGTGACGTACTGCTCTTCCCGACGATGAAGTCCTTGGATAAATAAAACGCAATATATAGCGCAGTGCTGA